>DATCGB010000074.1:0-7096 GCA_036509155.1 Candidatus Tumulicola sp.
GCGCGGCCGTCTGCAACTCGGCGTAAGCGGCGCGAAACTCGCCGCGCTCGAACAACGCCACGCCGTACCACTCGTGCGCCGGGCCGCTGGACGGATCGAGCGTGATGGCGCGCTGAAGCTCCTGGACGCCGAGCGTCATTCGACCCGAACCGCCCCGTTCGGTCGAGAGCATCCCGAGCACCGCGTAGGCTTCACCGTATCGCGGATCGATCGCCAGCGCCTTGCGCGCGTAAGCGCGCGCGCGGGCGAAGTACACTTTCGGCGGCAATGCCCCGTAGGCGTAGTCGCCCATGATCGCGTTGGCCGAAGCCAGCGCCCCGTAACCGCGCGCGTCGAGCGGATCCGCGTCGACGACGCGGGCGAAGTAGGTCAAACTTTTCGCGATGCCGTTGGGCGTACGCAGATTCCAGTAGTATCGGCCGATCTGATAGAGACGCGATCCGTCAGCCGACAGCGGCCGCACCGCGACGGTGCGCGGCGGCGACAGCAGCGCGTAGCTCATCCCGCCGGTCAGCGCCAGAGCGATCGCGGCGGCCGCCGCGATCGGCCAAACGTATCGGCGGGGCGGCACCCCGCGCCGCGCTGCCTTCGAAGGTTCGGCCAGCGGCACTCCGTCGCTTCGGCGCACCGCGCGGGTAAAGCGGTAGCCGCGGCGCGGAATCGTTTCGATGGCTTCGACGGTCCAGCGCGCACGCAACGTTTTGCGCAGCACGTACACGTTTTGCGCGAGATTCGCTTCGTCGACGTACCCTTCGGGCCAAATCCTGTCGAGCAACGCGCCCTTCGTGAGAACGTCACCGGGATGTTCGATCAGCGCCAATAGCGTTTCGACCACTTTCGGCCCGAGCGCGACCGGTTCGCTCCCGTCGAGTAAGAGTAGGCGTTCGGCATCCAAGTGGAACGGTCCGAATTCGTACACGCTCATCGTGCGGCTCCCTCAAGGAATCTTTGATGGCTTTCTGAGGACGCTTTCCGCTTGGCCGAGGGACGCTCTAGTCGTGGTAAAGGCGACCGGTTTCGTCCTATGGCTGGTGGCGGGGGTGGCGTTCTCCGCTACCCCTCTATACGCCGCAGTGACCGCAAAGTTTTCGTTTCCGGTCGCGCGGGCGCCCCACCGCTTGACGCTCGACCCGCTCATGGCCGATCCCGCCTGGTCCGCCGGCCGGGTTCCCGATGGCGCCGGACCCTGGGAGAACGTGACGACCCGCGCCCCGGCCGGCGACTCGACGACCGCCTACTTACTATACGACGACCGTTTTCTTTACGTCGGCTTCAGGGCCGTGCAACGCCCCGGCTCGATCGTCGCGACCCAAACCACCAACGACGTCGGCTTCGGCACGGACGACTTCGTCGGGATCGGCATCGACACGAGCGGCGCCGGCTCACAGGCGTATTATTTCGAGACGACCCCACGGGGCGTGCGTTACCAGCAGGCGGCCGAGAACGTCCGCTACCGTCCGCGCTGGCAGTCGGCGGCCGCCGTCGGACCCAACGGCTGGAGCGCCGTGCTCGTCGTCCCGCTCGACGTTCTCAAGATCCGCAGCGGATCGTTGCAGACGTGGCGCGTGCAGTTCGTGCGGGCGCTGGCCGCTAAAGCGGAGCACTACGTGTGGTCGTACGACGGTCTGATGCAGGACGCGCCGGCCGGAGCGTGGCCGTCGTTTGCGGACACGCGCTGGTGGGCTGCCGCGACCGGCATAACGCCCGGCGGCGCACGCACCCGCCCGCGCGGGCGGGTCGATGTCTTCGGGCTCGCGAGCATCGGCGAAGATCGCAATTTATTTCAACAAGCCAACGGCGAATTTTTGCCGATGAAGATCCGCCCGGTCGGTATCGACGTGAGCTATCCGCTGACGCCGACGATGAGTTTCGTCGGCACGCTCGCTCCCGACTTTTCGAACGTCGAGGTCGACCAGCAGACGATCGCACCCCAAGAGTTCCGCCGCCAGCTGGTCGAGTACCGGCCGTTCTTCGCGCAAGGCGCAAACTTCATCAACGCGGCTTCCGGCCCGCGCTCGCCGACGTCGGCAATATCGACGGCGCCCAACTACGTCTTCTACTCCCCCGATATCGGCCCGTTCGACCGGGGCGCGAAAGTCGAGGGCACGTTCGGCGATCAAAGCTTGGGCGTACTATCGTTTCGCGGCTTCGACCCGACGACCGGCAATACGTTCGACGATCAGGCCTACGGGTACGAGCACGCACTCGGAGACGGCTCGTTTCTCTACTGGAGCGACGGAGTGCTCGCGCACCACAGCATCGCCGGAAACGATTCGACGATCGAAGCCGGCATGGAAGGGCGCAACCTCAAGAGCGGATTCGTGTGGTTCGCGGATCACGCGTTCGAAACGGGAAACTGGGTACCGCAAGGTCACGCCGACCTTTCGGAGGCCTTCGTCGACGTTCACAAACCCAACTACGAGGTGTTTGCCGGCTACTTCGACGTTTCGCCGAACTACAATCCGATCGACGGCTTCACCGTAAACTCCGACATTCGTGGCCCGCAGGGCTTCTTTAACATTAACGGGTCGATGCGCGGCGTGAAGAATTACGGGATCTTCGTCGGCGGCGATCGTTTTCTCGACGACACCGGCGCCGTGCACCAAGCCGACACGCAAATATTTCTCAATGCAACGTTCGCAAACGGCTTTTCGATCGACGGCGCCGGCGCGGCGATCGGGCAGCTGCGCAGCTACGACGTTCCGGCCGGCCCCGGCTGTAGCGGTCCCTCCGTCGCGCAGTCGTCGTTCACCGGCTATCCGTGCTATCGCAACGGCACGGCGCAGGCGTTCGATCTCAGCTCCATCCCGATCGGCTACGGCGACGGTACGCCGACGCCGATCGACGCGAACTATTCGTGGGGGCCGTTCGGCGATAACTACGTCCACCTGTTTACCGTCAGCACCTCGCGGCCGCTCGGGCGACGGCTGACGCTCGGGCTGGAATACGACGGGACCTACGAACTCCCGCTCGCCGGCGACGGCCCGCTCGACTCGCAGTGGTTGCGGCGAATTTCGCTAGAATACAACCTCAGCGCCGAAAGCACGATCTCGGTAGCGTTCCGTTCGATCAACGGCCTCGGCGGATTTGCCACGCAGACGGGATCGAACTTCGCGTTCGCGTTTCACGATCGCTTCCGCGGCGGCAACGAGTTATACGTTAACTACGGTACGCCGGCTGCATCCGCGACGCTGAACCGGCTCATCGTGAAATACGTTTTCCACGCAGGCGCCGACGAGGGAACCTGAAGGCTCGCTAGGCGAGATAGGGTTCGGTCGGCGCAACCGGCGCGAGGATCGCGTTCATTTCCTCGAAGATCCCCGGGTCGACGTCGAGGTCGCCGGCCGCCAGGTTATCGTCGAGATGCTCGACCTTGGTCGCGCCGACGATCGCGCTGGTAATCACCGGATCGCGCAAGCACCACGCCAGCGAAAGCTGGGCGAGCGTGCAGTTGGCCCGCCGCGCCAGCGGCGCAAGCCGCGCGACCGCATCGAGCACCGGCTGCGTGAAATAGTCCTCCATCATGTCCTTGAACTTGCCCGCCGCCCGGGTTCCAGCCGGCGGCCGATTTGCGTCGGTGTACTTGCCGGTGAGAATCCCCATCGCCAGCGGAGACCAGACGACGTTTCCCAAGCCGTAACGGCGGCAGGCCGGCAGCACGCGCTCCTCGACGCGGCGCCACAGCGCGCTGTACTGCGGCTGATTGGAAATCGGCGCGGCCCAGTTGCGCGCCGCGCACAGCGTCGCCGCCGCCGCGATCTGATCGGCGTTCCATTCCGACACGCCCCAGTAGAGGATTTTCCCCTGTCGTACCAGGTCGTTCATCATGCCGCACGTCTCCTCGAGGGGCGCCTCGGTATCGTAGCGGTGACACTGGTAAAGATCGATGTAGTCGACTTGCAGACGCGTCAGCGAGTGCTCCACCTGGTCGCGAATGTGCTTTCGCGAAAGTCCCCGTTCGTTGATCGATTCGCCCATCGGAAAGTACACTTTGGTGGCGAGTACGAGCGCGCCGCGGTCGAGTTCTTTGAGAATCGGCCCGAGCGTCTCTTCGGCGGCGCCCTGCGCGTAAACGTTCGCCGTATCGATGAAGTTTACGCCGCGTTCCCAAGCGTGCCGCACGCACGCGCGCGTCGCGTCGCGATCGACGGTGTTGCCGAAGGTCAGCCACGAACCTAAGCCGATGACCGAGACCTGCAGGCCGGAATGTCCCAGCGTTCTATAGCGCATCCGGCTTACTCCGGCACCAGCACGCGCAAGGCCTTCGGCTGGAGGCGGAAGGTAGCCGGAGTTTTGCCGGCCGGCTCGCCGTCCGCGACGATATGGTGCCGGCGGTGCTGCCGAATGTCGAACCGCTTCGAACGAATCGAGCGCAAACCCGGTACCGTTTCGCGCTTACCTTGAAGGAGCACTCGCGCCACCCCGAAGGCCTCCCAAAAACGGTCGATTTGGAACGAATAGAGATCCAGCCAGCCGTCGTCGATGGCGGCGTCGGCGACTTCGAACATGCCGCCGAATCGGTGGCTGTTGGCGATCGTGAGCTGAATCGTTTTGAAGCTCGCGACCGTACCGTCGTACGTCACCTCAGCAAACATGGGTTGCGAATACCGCAGCGCGCGCAGCGCGGTCCCGACGATCGCGAGAAATCCGAACCGCCGCTTGAGTTCGCTGGTCTGCAGCCGCGCGGCCCGGGTCGAGACGCCGATGCTCGCCTCGTTGATGTACCGCACGCCGTTGACTTCGGCAACGTCGATCGCGCGCGTGTGACCGGCCACGATGACGTCGCATGCCGCGCCGACGTCGATGGGTACGCCCAGCGTCCGCGCCAGTTCGTTAAACGTACCCGCCGGCACCAGGCCGATTGGGACGTTCGCGCGCATCGCGCGCGCGATCAGCCCGACGAGCGTCCCGTCGCCGCCAACCGCGACGATGCAGTCGCACGCCGGCGTTGCGACCGAGCTGCGCGTACGCTCGAACGGGATGACTTCGACGCCGCGGGCTGCGAGTTCGCGCCGGGCTAGCGCGCCGATCTCGCGGCCGCGCCGCGAACGTACGTTAACGACCAGCACCGCACGCACGTACCAGCCTACCCCTTCCCGCGTTCGTGCAGCCACGCACCGGCCGCGCGTAATGCGGCCCAGGCGGCGATGGCCGCGAAGATTGCGGTTCCCCCGACCATCGCGACGTAGCCGAGGTCGATCCCCATCTGCGTCGTCGAATCGACGTAGCCCATGGCCGCTTCGGTTCGCGTCAAGTTCGCGAACACACCGTGAAAGACGAACCATACCGCTCCCGCCGTCGGTGCGGCGAGCGCGAAGATGATGAGATAGCGATGGAGTTCGGTTCGATATTCCATGACCCGTCACGTGCTAGCGCGTTACTGCCTGACCTTTCACGAGCTCGGTGCGAAACCTTTGGATTTTTGCGGGGAGTCCGTGCGCGAAGCTCGTAATAAGAGAGTTCGATGGGCGAAAACGACTGGGACGCGTTGGGAGTGCGGCGATAGCGCGTCGTCTTCGGCCGGCAAACCCGATGCCGGAATCTCGCTACGAAGTACTCGCGCTCTTTGCGGGCGCGATGGTCGCAGCATCGCTCTTCGCCGTGTCGACCGGGACGGTGACCCCGTTTCTGCAGTCGGCATTTCACCTCGGACAAACGCAGGCGGGCATGATTCTGTCCGTCCAGATGATCGGCTCGCTGCTCGCCACGGCCGTAGCCGGCGCGCTGACCGACCGTTTCGGCGACAAAGCCGTCGTTCTATGGAGCGGATGGTTCATGGGCGTGGCGCTGATCTGCGCGGCCGCCGTGTACGACTTCCACTGGGTGCTTCTCTGGCTCATGATCTATGGGATCGGGTTTGCCGCCGTGACGCCGGCCGGCAGCCACGCCATCGTATTTTTCTTTAAGAAAGAGGATCGCGGGTTCGCGATGGGCGTGCGCCAGTGCGGAATGCCGCTCGCCGGCGTGATCGGTTCGATTCTGCTGCCGGCCATCGCGCTGCGTTTCGACTACCAATGGGCGCTGGTCGCCGCCGGGGTCATTACGATCGTCACCTGCACGATCGCGTCGATCCTCTACCGCGAACCCAAGGAACTCGAAGGCGAGCGCGTTTCGCTGCGCACGATGCTCGTCGAAATGCTGCAGATTTCGCGCGATGCCCGGCTCATCCTCATGACCTTGACTTCGATGGCGCTGGTCTGCGCGCAGATGGCGATGCTGGCGTTTTTGACGCTCACGCTGGTGCACGAGGCCGCATACACGGTTGCGTTTGCGGTTGGCATCTTTACGCTCTCGCAGGTCGCCGCCGTTCTTGGACGCTTGTCGTGGGGACGATCGAGCGACACGCTTTTCCGCGGCAGCCGCGCGTTACCGCTGGCCGCCGTGTGCGTCATCACGGCGGGCGCGGTATTCGCAGTCTCGCTGGTGGCGCCGCAAACCCCCGTGTGGGCCGTCTGCGCGTTGGTCGTCGTGCTCGGCTTTTCCGCCGAAGGCTGGTTCGGCCTGAGCGTCATCGCGTTCGCCGAAATCGGCGGCGACGAACATTCGGGAAGCGCGCTGGGAGCCGCCCTGACGTGGGTGTTTTTGGCGGCGTTTGTCGCGCCGACGATCTTCGGAGCGGTCGCGCAGGCGCACGGCTACCCGTTTGCCTGGCGTTCACTCGCGCTGCTCGCGCTGACCGGCGTCGTGCCCGCGCTGCTGGCGAGCACCGTTATTCGTCGGTTCACCGAAAAATCCGACGCCGCGTAACCAGTCCATGACGCTAGCGCGGGCCATCGTTCGGCCGCCGGCCGCCAATCTCGCCGACGGCCTGACGACCGCGCCGTTCGGGCCGCCGCTCTATGAAAAGGCGCGCGAGCAGCACGCGGCCTACTGCGCGGCGCTGCGCGCCGCCGGGCTCGCACTTACCGTTCTCGAGCCGGACGCGGCGCATCCCGACGCGCACTTTGTCGAAGACACGGCGCTGCTCACGCCGGCGCACGCAGTTCTCACGCGTCCGGGCGCGCCAACCCGGTTGGGCGAAGTCGCCGCGATGCGGATGACGCTCGAGTGCTTCTACGAGTCGGTCGACGCGATCGAACGGCCCGGCACGCTCGAC
>DATCGB010000075.1:0-4774 GCA_036509155.1 Candidatus Tumulicola sp.
CGGCGTCGGTCAGCGTCATCGACACCGCCCGCGAACGCGTCATCGCAACCGTCAAAGTCGGCCCGGGACCCAATGGCATTCACCTCGCACCCGACGGGCGCACGCTCTGGCTGGCGAACGGCGACGACGCTACGATCGAATCGATCGACGTCGCGACACTGCAGCCGGGCAAGCCGATTCCCGTCGGCCGCAATCCCCGCGACCTCGCCATCTCACCCGACGGATCGATGCTCTACGTCACCAACGGCGGCGATAATACGGTGACTCCGGTCAACCTTGCGTCGCGTTCGTCAGCACCGCCGATCCCCGTCGGGGCGCGTCCGTCCGGCATTGCGATAACCCCCGACGGCAAGCGCCTCTACGTCGTCGACACCGCATCGAACGACGTCACGCCGATCGACGTTGCGACGCGCGCGGCGCGCCGGCCGATCGGCACCGGCATCAGCCCGATGCTGATCGCGATCTCGCCGCACGGCAACCTCGCGTTCGTTTCGAACTACGCGAACTCGACGATTACGCCGATCGATACCACAACGGATACGGCGCGGGCCGCGATCGACGTCGGGGGCGCGCCGTACGGAATCGCGTTCACGCGCGACGGGCAACGCGCGTTGGTAATCGTGCGTCGCGACAACGCGTGCGTCGTCATCGACCTGACGTCCGGGCGCAGGAATCCGCCGATATCGCTCGGGAACGGCCCCTACACCGTCTCAGCTCCGTAACAAAGAAGGCCCCTTATGAGATTTTGCCCGCCGGCATGGTTCGTCGTGCCCGTCGCGCTGGCGCTCGCCGCGTGCGGCGGCTCGCCCACGTCATCGCCGGGACTGCCGCAAAGCAACGCGGCGAACGCTTCGCCGTCTCATCTTCGGCACGCCGCGTCGTCGCCGATCACCCACATCGTCATTATTTTCCAAGAAAATCGTACCCCGGATTACCTCTTCCAAGGCGTGCCGGGCGCCGACATCGCCACCACCGCGGTCGATTCCTACGGCGACACGGTGCAGCTTCAGCCGATTTCCCTGACCGCCGCCTACGACTTGTCGCACGGACGCGGAGCGTTTATCGACGACTACGCGAACGGCAAGATGACCGGCTTCGACAAAAAACTTCCAAAGAAATTTCACCTGCGGCCGTTCGGCTACGCGCCGCGTTCGGAAGTGAAGCCGTACTACATCATGGCCACTAACTACGTTTTTGCCGACCGCATGTTTCAGACCAATCAGTCCGGAAGTTTTCCGGCGCATCAATACATCGTCAGCGGCACGTCGTCGGCGCTTCCCACGACCAGCGACGACGCGTCGAGCAACGGCATGAACTCGAAACACGTCGGTAAGCCGGCGCCGGTCGGCTGCGACGCGCCGAGCGTCTCGTTCGTCGAAACGATCGATCCCGCCAACGGAAAGGCCGGCCCGAACGCCTTTCCCTGTTTCGAACGGCCGGTGCTGTCCGATTTGCTCGACACGGCCGGCATTTCGTGGCGCTACTACCAGCACGACCTTGGCGTCGGTTTATGGCACGCGATGGACGCCATCAGCCACGTGCGTTACGGTCCCGATTACGCCAACGTCGTCACGCCCTCGCAGGCCATCCTGACCGACATTTCCAAGGGCCGCCTCAGCGGCGTGTCCTGGGTCATGCCGCCCTCCGACGAATACTCCGACCACTCGGGCAGCCGCAGCAAAAAGGGCCCGGCGTGGGTTTCGGCGGTCGTCAACGCGGTCGGGCAGAGCCGGTACTGGAACTCGACCGCCCTCTTCATCACGTGGGACGACTGGGGCGGCTGGTACGATCACGTTGCGCCCCCGCAGTACAACGCGTACGAGTTGGGCTTCCGCGTTCCGCTCGTGGTCGTTTCGCCGTACGCTAAGAAAGGGTACGTCTCGCACGTCCAGCACGAGTTCGGCAGCATTTTGAAGTTCGCCGAAGAGACGTTCGATCTCGGCTCGCTTCAGACGACCGACCAACGCGCCGACGATTTGATGGACGCGTTCGATTTCAACCAAAATCCGCGGAAGTTCGTCCCGATCCCGGCGCCGCCGTTCCGTCCCTCCAGCGACACGCTTTCGGGATCGCCGAACGCCGAAGACCCGTAGCAGCTGCGATAAAACACAACCGCCGGGGCGTCGAGCGCTCCGGCGGTTGCAGAAAGTATTTCAAAGGGCGACTAGAGCGGCGCTATGCGATGCCCGTACGAATCGCATAGACGGCGACACCCGTGCGCGCCGGTATCTGCAGCTTTTCGAAAATTCGGCTGATGTGATTCTTGACCGTCTTTTCCGACAGCAAGAGGTTCGCGCCGATCGCGCGATTGGACAGCCCTTGAGCGATCAAACGCACGATCTGCGTCTCGCGATTGGAGAGTTCGTTGAGTGGAATCTCTTTATTCATCGCGCGACGGCGCAGGACGCCGCCGGCGACCCGCGGATCCACGTAGGGGGTGCCTTCGGCGAGCAGTTTGATCGCCGAGGTCAGTTCGCTCACCGACGTATCCTTGATGACGAACCCGTCCGCACCCGCAGCCAAGCACCGCTGCATCAGCTCCGGCTGTACGAACGAAGTCAACGCGCATAGGCGCGTATTGGGAATGCGCTGGCGGCACGTCGCAAACGTCGTCGCGATGTCCGAAGCGTACTTATCGATGCCGATCAGCGCGAGATCGGCGTCCTGATGGGGCGTCTCGGGAAGGTCCTCTACCGACCTCAGAATGCTCGATACGTAGATCGAGGAGTCCGCCGATAGAACCTGAGCCAGCGCTCTTGCAAACAAAAGTTGACTCTCGATGAGAATGAGACGAAACGTCTTAGCGTCCGTAAACACGGGTCCTCCCTAGAGTTCGATTCTTGGAAACTTAGAACACACACCCGCGCCCTGACAGTATAACGCAAGGTCCGTTCGGAATCGTTCAGTTCCCACCCAACTACTTGTATAGGTCTTTTATCCTAGCACCAAGAGAAGCGACGGCGACACGCGAAGGGCTGGCGGATGCTGCGAGGGACCCCGGCCGACGCGCGTGAACGGTCGACCGAACAGGACGATCCTGCTATTCGCTTCCGGCTTTTCGGCCACGTCGCTGTAGAAGTCGGCGGCGCGCCCTTTAAGCTCGCCACCCCGCGCAAGACCCTGCCGATCCTCGCTTACCTTCTCCTGAACCGCGACGTGCCGGTCGCCCGCGACTTCCTGGCCTACGTTATGTGGCCGGACGACGAGGAGGAGTCGGCCCGCAACAAACTGCGGATGAGTCTGCACGATCTCGGGCGCGTCCTGCCGCCGCAGCTCGGGGACGACGCGCTGATGGTCGACGGCAACAGCGTCCGGCTGCGCCCCGGCTTAAACCTCTGGCTCGACGTCGCCGACTTCGACCGGTTCGTCCGCGACCCGGTCAGGCTAGAGGAAGGCGTCGACCTGTATCGCGGCGACCTGCTGGCCAGCCTGTACGACGAGTGGGTCGTCCCCGAGCGCGAGCGGCGCCGCAGTGCCTACCTGGCGGCGCTGACGCAACTGGTGTCGCTGGCCCGCCGCCGGCGCGACTTCGCCGGCGGCATCGACCGAGCCCAGCAGATCCTCGCCATCGATCCGTGGCGCGAAGACGTCGTGCGCCAGTTGGTAGCGCTGCGATCCGATTCCGGCGACCGCGCCGGCGCGCTAGCCGAATACGAGCGCTTCGCGCAGCGGCTTTCGGCCGAGCTGAACGTCGACCCGATGCCCGAAACGGTCACGTTGCGCGACGCGATCGTGCGCGGGGCCGCGGTTGAGGCCGAGGCGCCCTTCGAGCCGGCCGGCTTGACCAAGGCGGCTCGCCCACCGATCCTGCCGTTCGTCGGCCGCCGCGCCGAAATGGGACTGCTGCTCGAGATCTGGAGCCGGGCGGCCCGCGGCCACGGCGCCGCCGTCTTCATCGGGGGCGAATCCGGCATCGGGAAGTCGCGCCTGGCGATCGAATTTTCCCATGCCGTCGAAGAACGCGGCGGTCGCGTGCTCTTCGGCACGACCGGCTCGCCCGAAGAGATGCCCTACGAAAGCATCGTCGACGCGTTGCGCTCGGCCCTGCCGCTGGTCGCCTCGTTGAAAAGTTCGGACATGTGGCTGGCCTGCGTGGCCGCCCTGCTGCCGGAGATTCGCACCCACGTCCCCGGGCTGCCGGCGGTCCCACGGATTGACGGCGAAAGCGAGCGCATCCGGCTGCTCGACGCGCTGTTTCGCGTTCTGGCAAGCCTGGCGCGAGTCCGCCCCCTGCTGGTGGTGCTCGAAGATCTGCACTGGGCGCAGTCGGCCTCGATCAGCCTGCTCGATTTTTTGGTACGCCGCATTTCGACGGTGCCGATCATGATCGTCGCCACCTATCGTGACGACGAAACGCCGCGCCCGCATCCGCTCCACCGCGTCCGCCGCGAGGCGCGGGTCAACGGCGCGGCTCAAAGTTTGTGGCTGCAGCGGTTATCCGGCTCGGACGTCGCCGACGTCGTCGAGGCGCTGCCCGCCGCCAGCGCTCCGCCCGGACCGGAACTGCTCGAAGCCTCCGAGGGCAATCCGCTGTTCTTGGCCCAGTTGGTCGCCGACTTTCGCGAAGGCGCCGTCAACGAGCCGGCCAGTCTTGCGGCGGTCATGGCGCGCCGCATCGAACGGCTCTCGCCCGAAGCCCGGACGGTTTCCGAAATCGCGGCCTGCATCGGCGACCGCTTCTCGCGCGATGCCGTGCGCGAGGTCAGCGGCTGGGACGCCGGAACGCTCGCCAACGCGCTCGACGAACTGCTCGACCGGCGCATCGTGCGCGAAA
>DATCGB010000076.1:0-2277 GCA_036509155.1 Candidatus Tumulicola sp.
CGGGGGCTCGCGCGGCGCCGTTCGCTGGCTGGGAAGCGCGTCGCGATTACGTCGGGCCCGACGCGCGAGCCGTTCGACCCAGTGCGATTTTTCAGCAACGCGTCGACCGGCGCAACCGGTATCGCGCTGGCGCGCGAGGCCGCTTTGCGGGGCGCCGAGGTCACGCTGCTGCTCGGCCCAACGCTGCTCGAACCGCCTGGCGGCGTTCGCGTCGTTCGGGTCGCGACGGCCGGCGAACTGCACGCTGCGGCCCTCGCCCACGCGGTCGGCGCCGACCTCGTCATTGCCGCCGCCGCCGTCGCGGACTGGCGCCCCGAGCGTTGCTTCGAATCTAAAGTAAAAAAATCGCCGGCCGGCGTAACCGTGACGATGGTTCGTACGCCGGACGTGCTGGCCGCGCTGGGCGAGCGCAAGGGCGCAACGTTCTTAGTGGGTTTTGCGGCCGAAACCGAAGATCACGAGCGCAACGCGCGCGAGAAGTTAGCGCGCAAACATCTCGACGCGATCGCCGTCAACGACGTCCGCGGCGAACGCGGTTTCGGCACCGGTGAAAACGCGCTAACGCTCCTATGGGGAACCGACGGGCGGCGCGATTTGGGTACGGCCGGCAAAGCGACGCTGGCCGCCCGGCTGCTCGATGCCGTCGAGGAGTTGATGGCGTGCTCCTAGCGCTCGACGTCGGCAACACCGAAACCAAACTCGGCGCTTTCGCCGCCGATACCGGCGAGCTGACGCACACGTGGCGAGTGACGACCGACTCGCGCCGGACGCCCGACGAACTCGGCGCGCTGTTCGCCGCGTTGTTTGCGACCGACGGTCTCGACGTGCGCGCGGTCGATGCGGTCGCGATCGCGAGCGTCGTTCCGAAGCTCGACCCGGTGCTCGAAGCGGCATGCCGCCGGCGGTTCGGCGTCGCGCCGGCGTTCCTCCGGCCGCAGACGCAAACGTCGATCGCGCTCAAGACGACCTATCCGGAAGAGTCGGGCGCCGATCTCGTGGCCGCCGCAATCGGCGCCCGGGAGCGCTTCGGCGCGCCGCTGGTCGTCGTCAGTTACGGCACCGCGACCGTCTTCATCGCGATCTCGCCGGCCGGCGAGTATCTGGGCGTCGCGATCGCGCCGGGCATTACGATTTCGATCGACGCACTCGTCGGCCGCACGGCAAAACTTCCGCAGATCGCGCTGGAAGCGCCGGACCGCGCGATCGGCCGCACGACCAACGAAGCGCTGCAAGCCGGTATCGTCTACGGCTTTGCCGGCCAGACCGAAGCGATCGTTGCGCGGATGCGCGGCGAACTCGGCGTTCCGGCGAAGGTCGTCGCAACCGGCGGACTCGCGGAACTTTTTGCCAAGCACGCGCCGGTCGTGGATGCGGTCGATCCGCACCTGAGCCTGGCTGGCTTGCAGTTGTTTTACGAGTCGATTCGCGGATGACGCATTGGCGGTCGTGAACCCGCGCACGTATCTGCTGCTGTTTTGCTTGACGCTGGTCGCCGGGTACGCCGATGCGGTGGCGTTTTTCGGGTTGGGGGTTTTCACCGCCAACATGACCGGCAACACCGTGCTGCTGGGGGGCGCGATCGTCGGGCAATTCCTGCCCCGCCTTCCGGGCGACATCGGCCTGCTGCTGCCGGTTCTGTCGCTGGCGGGTTTCGCCGGCGGCGGCTGCGCGGCGGCGCTCTTTTTGCGGCGCGAACGCGGCCGGCCGCCGACGCGAACCTCGGCCACGCTGCTGACCGTCGCGGTGATGCTCGCGGTCGCCGCCGGCGTGCAGCGGTGGGGCGGGCCGGGATCCGTTGCGCTGGCGGTCGCGATCCTTTCCACGGTAATGGGCGTGCAGAGCGTCGTCGCGATCCGCGTCGGCGTGGAAGGCGTTTCGACGACGTTCGTGACCGGAACGCTGGTCCGGTCGATCATGAATCTCGTCGGGAGCCCGATCGTCAGTTCGGCGCTGCGGGCCGAAGGCCGGACCAACGCCGCGGTGTGGGGGTGTTATCTCGTCGGCGCCGTCGCCGGCGCGCTCGGCCTGCGGACGCTCGGGGCCAACGCGTTGTGGATACCCGCGGTGGTAGTGAGCCTTCTGCTGCCTATGGTATAGTGGGTTCCGCCATGTCGTTCGCTGCCCTGAAAATCGGTCCGATCGAGATCTGGCCGCCGCTGATTCTCGCGCCCATGTCCGGCGTCACCAACCGGACGATGCGGGCCCTCTACAAGCCGTTCGGTTTGGGGCTGACGGTTACCGAGTTCGTGTCGGCCAACGCACTCGAGTTCGGCAGCC
>DATCGB010000077.1:0-7129 GCA_036509155.1 Candidatus Tumulicola sp.
CGTGCGAGTTGAGCGTCGTGGCCACGCGTGGTGCCGACGACGACGTCGTAACATACCCCGTTTGCGAAAATGCCCACGATCGCGGAATTCTTGCGTCGACCATCGCGCCGGCTCGGGTAAGTGCCGGTATCGCCGAGCGCGCGCAGACGATGGCCGCGACCATCGGGCGAAGACTGGGCATCGTTGGGACGTACTGCGTCGAATTCTTTCTGGCCGAGCCCGACCGCTTGCTGGTCAACGAGATCGCCCCGCGTCCGCACAATAGCGGGCACTACACGATCGACGTCACGCCTTGCTCGCAGTACGAGCAGCACGTTCGCGCCATTTGCGAGCTGCCGCTCTCGCCGCCGCGCATGCTTAGCAACGCGATCATGATGAACGTTTTAGGCGACGGTAGCGGCGACCGTCTGGCCGGGATCCCGGCGCTGTTATCCGATCCGTCGGTCGTTCTGCACCTGTACGGAAAGAAGCACGCGGTCGCGCGCCGCAAAATGGGGCACTTCACGATGCTCGTCGACGGGGCGATCGACGACCGCGCGATCGCCAAAGCGCGCGCGGCGCTCGCACAGCTTAGCTGGACGACCGAATAAAAAAACGGAGCGCTCTCCCCGTTTAGGGTCGAACGCTCCGTTCCGGTTGGCGGCCCGGGGTTTACGGTTTGGTCGTCGATTTGGCCTTTGGTTTGGCGCTCGACTTGGCCATCGGCTTGGTGGCCGATTTGGCGGCGGTCTTGGCCGTCGGTTTGGTCGACTTGGACGTCGCCGTGGTGGTCTTATGGGGCGTCGCCTTCGGCGCGGGCGAAGAACTTGCCGAGGAGACGGCCATGGTCGCGAAGGTCGTTAAGAATAATGATGCCAGAATGGAAATAAAGATTTTCTTAGGTTCGAACACTCTACACAGTCCTTTCAGTGTAGCGGATACAGTGATAGGCTGGCGCGCTTCGACGCCGCGCCCTGGATTAACCTCGTCGCGGGTTTAAGAAAACCGCAGGCTCGTTGGCTTGGCGGGGATCTCGGTGTAGCCCATCGGACGGTCCCACCAGTCGTGCTCGCGGATGACGGACTTGGCGGCGCTGGGGGGCGGCGGCAAACCTAGCTCGAGCGCGGATTCGTAGGCGCCGAGATACCGGTCGATCATCCGCTCGACGGTGAACTCGGCCTCGACGCGAGCCCGGCACGCATGCCGGTCGAGGGACGCCAACAGCGGAACCTTGGCCGTCGCATCGTCGACGTCGTCGCATAAGAATCCGGTCACGCCGTCGACGACGATTTCGGGAATCGATCCCATCCGCGCGCCCAAAACCGGCGTGCCGCACGCCATGGCTTCGACCATCGTCAGGCCGAAACGCTCGGGCCGCGTCGTCATGTGGACGAGCGCCAGCGCGCCCGATAACAGCTCGTCGCGCGCGGCCCGCTCGACCGGGCCGAGAAGCTGCACGCGATCGCCGTCGACGTGCGGCAGGACCCGCTCGCGAAAATACTTTTCGTCCTGAGGAATTGCCGCGATCTTTAAACGAACGCCGGCGCGCCGCGCAATTTCGATCGCAAGATGCGTGCCCTTTTCGGGATGAAAGCGACCCAGAAACACGAGATAGTCGCCGGGCGTATCGCGAAACGTAAAGCCGGCCGGGTCGATGCCGTTGTACGTCGTAGCTAGGTAGTCCAACCCGGGGTCGCGATCGGAATCGGAAATCGAACAGTAAAAGCTTCGCGCGGCGCAGGCGTAGTACGCGGCCAGAATTTGGGGCGACGAAAACCCATGAATCGTCGTGAGTACCGGGGGTGCAACCGAACCGAGAGCATAGGTCAGCGGCTTCCAGTCGAAGTTGTTGTGGATCAAATCGAAGTCGCGCGCGCGGGCGAAGAGTTCGCCGATGTGGAGCGCGCCGAAAACGTCGCCCGACAGCGCCGGATCTTCGTTGAGTCCGACCGGAACGACCGACGCGAGCTTGCCTTCGAATCGCGAGTTGCCGGTGGCAAAGAGCGTGACGTCCAGGCCGCGCCGGCGCATGCCGTCGGCAACATTGAACGCAATCTGTTCCCACGGGCCGTAGCCCGCGGGCGGCGTCGGCCACGCGATCGAGCCGAGAACGGCCAAGCGCAGTCCGGCGAGCCGCGACATCAGCGGTCGTCGTCGACCACGTGCGTGTCGTGCAGGCTGCGCGCCAGATTCCACTGCGTGCGGTGGATGATCCGCCGGACGGCCAGGTCGATCATCGGCGGCACCGGCGCCGGACGCGCGTAGTCGAACATGTCGCTCAGGTCGTCGCCGCTCGCGTCGCGTTCTCCGAGATTTCCTAGCGCCCAGTTTTTTTCGATGAAGCTCACGATTGCGGTAGACGATCGCTGGGTGTGCGATACGTAGGGCGTGGCATGCGGATCGGCGGGCGAGTAGTTGGAGCGCGCCCACGGCGAAATGACGACGATCGGCACGCGAAATCCGTACGTCGTGCCGTTCGGGCCGGCCGGCGGCGCGACGTGGTCGTACCAGCCGCCGGTGTCGTCCCACGTGAGGATGATGGCCGTGTCGCCGGCGTACCGGCACGCGGTGTTCGCGGACGTCGCGCTCTGCTCGACGGCCATGTAGATGGAGCCGACCCATCCGGGGCCGGCGTTGCTGAGCGAACCGGCGTGATCGGAGGCCATCCACGTCGGCGTAACGTAGGCGACCTGCGGGAGCGTGCAACGCGCGATGTCGCCGAGCACGTCGGACATCGGCGAGTCGACGTTGGCCTGCCAATCCGGTCCGTAGCGGATGTGGCGGATAGCGTCGTACACGTTGACCCACGCGTCGGCGACCGCATCCGCGGAACCGGTGTAGTATTTCCACGACACGTGCGCGCGGTCGAGCAGATCGCCGATGGTCGGATTGTCGAAGCACGGAAAGACGCCCGGAAAGACTTCCGTTTCGCCGGTTCCGAAAACCGGAACGGTCGTGCCCGGCTTCGAGTCGCAGCCCCAGGTGATCGGATCGTTCGGATCGTCGGCCGCCTGGCTCTGCGCCGTAATCAGGAACATGTGGCCGGGGAACGTCGGAACCAGACGCGGCGCGAAGTTGTCGTCCGCCAGCGCGTAGCGCGCCGCTAGCAGGTGGTACATCGTCGTTTCGGCGGCCGGGACGTAGCCTAACGCAAAGTTCGGCGGCCCGGGCGGAAAGCCGGGGTCGGGGTACACCGGATCCTTGGCAAAGCCGTCCATCTTTCCGCCGTCCCACTCGGCCAGCAGCGCGGCATGCGAGTGCCGTGGGTCGGCCGGATACTCGAAGGGCACCGGTTTCATGGCGACGTCCTTGCCGTCGACGCGCGCGGTCTGCGTAACGTTCGCGCCGGGGTACGGGCCGCCGCCGGCCAGCACCGACGACGCGAACAAGTTGTCGGTCGTGCGATTTTCTTGGATCACGACGATGACGTGCGCGATCGGACTTCCTGCGATCTGCGTCCCGGCTGGAACGGCGCCGCACGGTCCGGACATCGCGAAGAACGCGGCGGCGACCGGAAGAATGGTGCGACGAACGGCACGAGCGATCATACGACGGCGCCTCCTTTAATGACGGTTTTGGGTCGGCTCAGCGCACGCACGTCTTGCCCGACGTCACCCTCGAGCAGGAGCACGTCGGCGGGCTCGCCGGCGGCCAGCGTGCCGCCGTGTAAACCGATCAGTTCGGCGGCAACGGCGGTCGCCGCATGGAGTGCCTGTTGCGGCGTCATGCCGAGCATCGACCACATCAGCTCGACTTCGTAGGCATAGTTCTCATGAAAGTTATACGGCGTACCGGAATCCGAGCCGCCCGCGATACGAACGCCGGCTTCGAAGGCACGACGAATGTTGACGAGCATCGCCTCGTTGACGACGCGCGCCTTGTCGAGCACGAACTGCGGCTGCTGCCCGTTTTCAACGTGGGCGAGGATGCAGGTCGGTGCCGTCAGCGTCGGCACCAAATACGTTCCGCGTTCTTGAAACAGCGCGAGCGCTTCGTCGTCGAGCATGTGTCCGTGTTCGATCGAATCGACGCCGGCGCGCAGGGCGTTTTTTATGCCGAGGGTGCCGATCGCGTGCGCGGCGACGCGCAATCCGTGACGATGCGCCTCGTCGACGGCCGCACCTAACTCGTCGGGCGTGAGCTGCGCGTTGCCGGGAACGGCGCCTTTGGTCAGCACGCCGCCGGTCGCGATGAGCTTGATGCAGTCCGCACCCGCCCACAACTGTTCGCGCACCGCCTTGCGCGCGTCCCACGGCGAGTCGACGGCTCGTCCGAGCGGCCAGCCGTGACCGCCGGTCATGCACAGCACCGCGCCCGCGGCGCGTATTCGCGGTCCGGGAATCCGTCCGGCTTCCACCGCATCGCGAACGTCCTGCGCGATCGCGTGCGAACATCCGACGTCGCGGATCGTCGTCACGCCGGATTCCAAGGTCTTGCGCGCATTTTCAACCGCCCGAAGCAGTCGCTGATTCGGGGTCGAGAGGAAGACGGCCGCCATCGTGTCGGGCTCGCCGCTGGCTTCGAGGTGGGCGTGGGCGTTCACCAATCCGGGTGTGACGCAGGCCGCCGAAAAATCGCACGCACCGTCGGTGGAGGAGCGCACTTCCGCGATCCGGCCGTCGTGAACGATCAGTTCGACGTTTCGTTTCGGCGGCTCCAACGTGCCGTCGTATAGGATTCCCGCGCGAACGATCATGGCCGAAGGCTTTCCGAACCAGGCCGCCATTTGCCTGGCGGAGAAACCGCCCCCATCCATCCGTAAGCCGAGAGGTGCCGATGTCCAACCGTCGCTCGTTTTTCGCGTCGCTCGCCGCCGTCGCCATTTTGGCCGGCTGCCGAGGGGGAGCCGGCGGCAACGCGCTTCCGCTGACTTCGCAAACCGTCCGCGGCGAGAGCGGCGCGGCGCTGGCCGGCATAAAATTCAAATCCCTCGGCCCGACCCACATGTCCGACGGCCTGCCCACCTCCGGCAAGGTCAATGCGTATGCGGTCAATCCAAACAACCCGAAGATTATCTATATGGCGGGCGGCCGCGGCACCGGTTTAGAGACGTATTCCAGCGCCGGAATCTTGCGTACGACCGACGGCGGCAACTCATGGGAAACGATCGACAAGGGATTGGTCGACTCGAACGGCCGCATCGCGTCGGTCGTCAACTCGCTGTGGATCGACCCAGCCAACCCGTCGGTGCTTCTGGCGGCGACCGAATACGCCGGGATCTTTCGAACGAGCGACGGCGGCTCGACCTGGGCGAGCGTCTATCCGACGACGGCCGCCACCCAGTTCGTTTCGTACGGAGGCGCGGTGTTCGCGGCATGCAAGGCCGGAATTCTCGTTTCGAACGACGACGGCGCGACCTGGACGGTTAAGCTGGCGGGAACTGCGAAGCGCTACCCGACGGCGTTCGGCGCGGTCGATGGCGCCAGCGGCAGCGCGCTCTACGCCGGGATGGCGAACGGGACGATCTACGCGTTTTCCGGCGGCAAGTGGTCGAAAACCGGTAAGCTCCCCTACGTCAAGCAAACCGGAACCGATGGCAGCGTTCCGGCCGTCCATCAAATCGCGGTCGATCCGTACGTTCCGGCGACGGTGTACGCGAGTTCGAACGACGGCGAGTGGGATCAAGACCTGCACGCCTCGGTCGACGGCGGGAAGACGTGGAATACCGTCCTCGAAAGCGAGTACTATTACTACGGCTTGGGCACGCAGGCGATCGCGTTTAGCTACGTTCACCCGCACCGCCTCTACATCGGCGCGGACGGATTCATGTACTACATCCTCGGCGACGGCAACCCAAATCCGCAGGCGTTTAACGCTGCGAATCTCTCGATCATCGACCTGCGAAACGTCTGGACGAGCGCGAACGGCAGCGACGACGCCTGCTGGATTGCTTCGGATCAAGGTCTCGACTACGAGCCGACCTGTTCGTCGTCCAGCGGCTACAACGACCGCGTCGTGAGTGCCTCGTCGGCCACCGGCCTGGCGCGTCGTTTCACGGTCTCGCCGGACGGGAAGACGCTGCTGGCATCGATGCAGGATTTCGATAGCCATCTTACGACCGACGGCGGCGCGAGCTGGCAGGTCGACGGTCTCTACGAAGACGGTTTCAACGAACTGCGGCCGGGCGATCCGAGCGTCTGCTACGCTTACGACGAGGCTTCGGGACTGAGCATCTCGACCAATGGCTGCCAGTCGTTCCATTCGTCGACGTCGGACATTACGCCGAGTCGGCTGATGACCAACACGATCGCTTTCGATCCGAAAGATCCGCTCACGATGTATTTTGCGGCCGGCCCGAACAACGGACCCGGATTCTACGGCCCCAAAGGCTTGTACAAATCGACCGACGGCGGCTCGACGATTTCGCAGCTGACGACGTCGATCGTCTGGCCCGGCGCGATTGCCGTGGACCCGAGCAACGGATCGCATATTGTCGTCAGCGATATGCGCGGCAAGGGGTCGACGCTCTACGTCACGGCCAACGCCGGAAAGACGTGGAAAAAGTCCGCCGGCGTTCCCCCGACCAAGTTCTGGTACGCGATCACCGTGTCGCCGGTCGACGGACGAACGGTTCTCGCCTCAAGCGTCGACAAAGCGAACAACGTCTTCGTGCTGCGCAGCACCAACGGCGGCCGTTCGTTCGCCAACGTATCGATCGTCACCAACGCGCCGCCGCTGCGCGGGCACATCGACCGCGACCGCACGCTTCTGATAACGCGGGGACAGCGGCGCGAGCGACCGCACGAGAAGGAAGAAGGCGCGAAAAGCCAGGCGTACGTGTATTCGCCCGAACGCGAGATTCGCTACAACCAGGACGTCACCACCGGTAAGCCGGACGTGGCGATCACGACGCTGCGCGGTGCGTTCGTCTCGGCCGACGACGGCTCGACCTGGACGCGGATCGACGACGGCTTGGTCTCGCATAGCTTCTGGGGAAGCCGCTGGGTCAAGGGCTATCTCTACATCGCCTCGGACGGGCAGGGCGTACTCCGCTCGACCAAACCGGTTCAGGCGCCGAGCCAACGCTGGCGGTAGCGGCGGGTTATGGTGAGGCCGCCGAATTCGTCGCGGCCTCCATGGCCTGATAGGCTTTGCTCGTCAGCGCGTGGTCGACCACGCCGGCGATGAAACGTGAAGCGGCCCGCACCTT
>DATCGB010000078.1:0-11048 GCA_036509155.1 Candidatus Tumulicola sp.
AACGGAAGCACTTTCCCGCTCGTAAGAATGACGCCGGTCGTCGTGCTCGGATTCGGGTTGTCGCAGCCCCACGGAAACGACGACGGCGTGTCGACCAAGGACTCGTGCGAGTTAAGCCGCGACGTGGCGGCGATGATCTCCTGGTGTGCGACGAAGCTGTCGGTCGTTGCCGTCGAGAACATATGGTCGGCCAACGTGTATGTGGAAGCCATATACCAATAGGGCTGTACTTCGCGCCGGACTACGTAGGCGTACGGATATAGACCGGCCCAGCCGCTCTGTCCCGTCGTGCCGAACTGGATCGCATCGAAACCGTCCAGCTTACACGTGCTGCCCTGACGGTTACATTCGGTTTCGAAGGTCGCGTGACTATGGGCGATGTCCGTTCCTGAAAAACCAAAGCAGTGTTTACCGCAGGTTTCCAATGTAATCGGCTTGAGCGAAACGGGCTGCCCGTCGGCGCAGTACGTCTTATGGCTGCCGGGCGGCTGAAACGGCGCGCACGCGCCCGTCGTGCTCGTTTCGGCACCCGGGAATCCCATGAAAATGTTGTTGAAGCTGCGATTTTCTTGAAGCAGCACGACGACGTGTTGGATCGGCGGTGCGGGGTTATTCGACGACGTCGGCAGTGGCGCGGGAGTGCCGATCGACGAACTGCAGCCGGCGGTCGAAATGACGACCGCCGTTATCCACGCTCGAAGCCACATCGGTGAATCCTCCTGAAGGGCGGCTAAGCTGTTAGTCGGGGACGAACCTGTCGTGCTTGAGGACGGCGCGGGGGTTGGGCTGCGTTCGGTGGCCGAGGAAGTACGATTCGGGGTAGGGCGCTTTAATCGCCTGGAAACGCTGTGCTTGCTGGGTGAAGTCGAAAACGTCGCCGATCGAGTTGGCGCGCACGTCGCTCGTTCCCAGCGATCCGGTCCCAAAGTTTTGTTCGATGAACTTCAGAATGCTGCCGAACTCGTACTGCGTTTTCGAGATGTAATGCGGCTTCGCGAACGGTGAAATCACGATCATCGGCACGCGCATGCCCAGGCTGGTGTAGTCGAGCTGCGGCGGAGGAACGCCGTCGTAGTAGCCGCCCCAGTCGTCCCAGAGTACCACGATTGCGGTGCTGTTCCAGTAGGGGCTCTTGCCGACGGCATTGACGACCGACGTGACCCATGAGGGTCCCTTGTTGTTCCCGCTCGCCGGATGATCCGAATCGGCTAGGACCGGGATGACCCACGACACCGATGGCAGCGTACCGTTCTGAAGATCCTTTAATACGTTGGTGTTGGGCATGCTGATGTGCGCCTTCCAGTCGGCGCCGTAACGGACGGCCTTGATCGCATCGAAACCGTTCCAGACGCCGCCCGAGAAGTCGGCACCATCCCCTTGGAACGGCGCGACGTAGAACTTCCATGATACGTTAGCCGCGTCGAGCACGTCGGCCATCGTTTTGTATTGCGTGAAGCACGGGAACGGGCCGCCGAACGGCAGCACTTTCCCGCTGGTCAGAATCACCCCGGTGGTCGTGCTCTTGATTTCGTTGTCGCATCCCCACGGAATCGTGGAGGGCGTGTCGGTCAGCGACTCGTGCGAGTTTAGGCGCGTCGTGCCGGCAATGATCTCCTGGTGCGCGACGAAACTGTCGGTCGTGGCCGTCGAGAACATGTGGTCGGCTAGCGTGTACTTGCCGGCCAGATCCCAGTACGGCTGAACTTCGCGCCGAACGACGTAGGCGTACGGATAGAGGCCGGCCCACGGCCCGATCCCGACCGTTCCTTGATGGATCGCGTCGAAACCATCCATTTTGCCACCGTTGTACTCGGTCTCAAACGCGCGATGACCGTGCTCGATGTCGAAACCGCCGATGCAGCGGCAAGTCTCCAGCGTGATCGGCTTGAGCGCGACCGGCTGACCGTCGGCGCAGTACGTTTTTTGGGAGCCGGGCGGCCGGAACGGCGCGCACGCGCCGGTCGTGCTCGTTTCGGCACCCGGATAGCCCATGAAAATGTTGTTGAAGCTGCGATTTTCCTGAAACATGACGATGACGTGTTGGATTGCGGCCCCCGGATTGTTCGACGTGGTCGGCACGGGCGCGGGCGTATTGATCGACGAACTGCAGCCGGCCGACGCAACTAGCGCTGCGGCGAAGGCAAAAACACGGAATCGGTTCACGAGATCCTCCGGTGGTCAAGAGAGCGGCTACGTAGCTGGCTTTCCCACGCTCCGGACGAGCGCCTCCTTAGGAGCCTGGCCTGGGCGCTCAAAAGAAGAGCGGCCAAGGAGCGGTCTTGGCTGCGGCCGAGGTTGCTGGTATAGTCAGGGCCATACTCGACGTCCGTCCTCAAAGCATGGACGAGCGACGGAGCCGCTGCGCTATGAACGGAGATGGAGCAAATGCGTTTTTTCACCACATCGTTGGCGATCGTCGCGGCCGCACTGGCTTTTACGGCGTGCGCCGGCAAATCGTCATCCGATTCGTCCGATCAAACCGCGGCGACGACGACCGCGGCGGCCGCCGACACGAGCGCAGCGGCGACGGCGACGGCCGGGGCGAGCGCGGAGGCGACGACCGGCGCGAGCGACGAGGTCCCGACGTACCCGGGTGCGACCACGCAGGCTTCGGGCACCAGTTCGGGCGCGGGTGATTCGATGGCGACCGGTAAGATTCTGTCGACGTCCGACTCGTTTGGCGACGTGTACGCGTGGTATCAGAAGAATATGCCGCAAGGTTCCGAGAAAGCGCACGTGACGACGCCCGTGGAGAGCGCCGTCTTTACGCTCGGCGATCCCGGCAAGGCGCAAACCTCGGTAACGATCAACACCAGTGCCGGCAAGACGATGATCACCATCGCGCACGTAAAAATGTAAAAAACTCCAGTCATTGCGCACCAAGCGGTGCCGAAAGGAAGGTTCATGCGTTTCATTACCACGTCGCTCGCGATCGTCGCGGCGGCATTGCTCGTCACGGCGTGCTCGAGCAAAAAACCTTCGAACGCAAGCAACGAGGCAACGGCGAATCCGGCGCCCCAAAGCACGTCCGTGATGGCGTCCGTGCCCGGCGTCGAAGCAATTCCCGTCTATCCCGGTGCCGTCGTCGACACCAAGAAGAGCGGCGCTATGGACAGCGTGCGGCAGATCAAAGTCATGACGACGCCGGATTCGTTTAAGAAGGTCTACGGGTGGTACGTGAAGCAGTTGCCGACCGCCCTGCCCAACGGGCCCGTAACGGGCACCGGGCAGAGCGGCAGTCTCGTCATTGGCCGGCAAGGGCACACGCAGACGTTCGTACGCGTCACCACTATCGGCGCGACGACGACCATCAACCTCTTCCACGTAAACGTTCCCGGCGACTAACGCCGAGCGGCCTGCGCTAGCCTATTTTTGGGCGGCGCGCCACTCGCCGTGCTCGCCGTCGTGCCACTCGACGTGCCAGCCGCCGCCGCAGGGAATGACCGGATTCTTTAACTGATCCGGGTCGATCCCGAAGGCCATCAGCACGTGTTTGGACGCTTCGCTCATCTCGTGCGTCCAGCGCTCGACCTCGGGCGTGGATTTGGCCGGAATCGCCCGGGTCGCCCGGGCGATTCCGTTTAGCCCGTCGGCAATCGACGTGGCTATCGCTTTGTAATCGATCATAAAACAGAGAGTCGCCGCAGGCCCACGCTTGTCCTACGCATGAACGAGCGGCCCGCCCGGTGAAGTCCCGACATCCTTTATGTCGCGCGCGCATCCGCTTTCAGCGCTGCTGCCGGCAGCCGCCCTGCTCGTCCTCGGAGCTTGCTCCGGGCCAGGCCCTTCCACGCGCGCCCTGCCGCCGCCAGGGGAGCGGGGCTTCAGCCTGCGGGGCGTTGGGAAAATCGCCCACGTCGTGGTGATCGTACAAGAAAACCGCTCGTTCGACTATCTCTTCCACGGGTTCCCGGGCGCGAATACGGTCGATTTCGGCATGGGGCACGGACGCAAGTACACGCTCCGGCCGTGGGGCCTGGAAAAACCGCAAGACATCAACCACGCCCACCTACAGTTCCTCGAAGACTACGACCGCGGTAAGAACGATGGTTTCGACCAAGAGATCCGATCCTTCGCGGACGGCTGCCCGTACCCGCGCAATCACCCCCCGTGCTGGATCTTTTACACCAGCCGGCAGCGACTGCAGTTGGCGTATGCGTACGCACCGCGTCAGGAAGTCGCGCCATATTGGACGATGGCGCGCCGGTACGCGCTGGGCGACGCGACGTTCGCCTCGAACAACGGTCCCAGCTACCCCGCCCACCAGTACCTCATTGCCGGGCAGGCGGCGCACGTTACCGAACTGCCGAACAAGACGCCGTGGGGCTGCGACGGGCCGTCGGACAACTTCACGTTTCTGCTGAAATATGGGGTCGCGAATCCGCCGGTATTTTCGCGCCGAACGGGCATTGAAAAGCGCGGTCCGCAGCCGTGTTTTCAGTATCGCACGGCCGCCGATTTGCTGGATGCCGCCAACGTCTCGTGGGCGTACTACGCGCCCGACGTCGTCAGCAGCGGCGGCATCTGGTCGGCCTTCGACGCGATCTGGCCGGTGCGGTTTGGGCCGGACTGGGCGCGCAACGTTAAAACGCCCGAAACGCTGATTTTCAACGACGTGCAAAACGGTACGCTGCCGCAAGTTTCGTGGGTGGTGCCGGCATTCGTCAACTCGGATCATGCCGGATCGCGCAGCACGACGGGCCCGCAGTGGGTCGCCGCGATCGTCAACGCCATCGGAACGAGCCCGTATTGGAAGGACACGGCCATCGTCGTTGTGTGGGACGAGTGGGGCGGCTGGTACGATCACGTCGTGCCGCCGCAGCTGCGCGACCCGAGTACCGGTGCGTACGAGGGCTTGGGACATCGCGTCGGCTTGATCGTGATCTCGCCCTACACCAAGCGCGGCTACGTATCGCACCGCCGGCACGAAATCGCCAGCAGCCTGCACTTCATCGAAACGACCTTCGGGTTGCCGTCGTTAGGCGGCGCCGACGCGCGCGCCGACGCGTTGGACGACATGTTCGACTTTAACGCGTCGCCGGCGCCGTTTCAACCGATCCCAGACAAAAAGCGGCCGAGTGACTTCCTCCATGAGAGGCCGTCGCTCGTGCCGCCTGATGACTGACCACGTGCGGGAGTTTAAGCTGCGGTCGACGTTCCCGAACGGCGGCGCTTCGCGACCAGGATGTGTTCCAGCGACGCGACGACGTTCGAATCGTAGAGCGTCCCAGCTTTGGAGCTGAGATGGTCCATGGCGTCGCGCATCGAGTGCGCGGCCCGATACGAGCGCGCGCAAACCATGGCGTCGAACACGTCCGCGACCGAAAGGATACGGACTTCGTAGGGAATGTCCGTGTCGCGCAATGCGTCGGGATATCCCGATCCGTCGAGCCGTTCGTGATGCGCGCGGATCCAGCCGGCGTAGCTCTGTAGACCCGAGATCGCGCCGACCATCTGCTCGCCCAGGGCCGAGTGCCCCTCGACCAGCGCCATCGAGGCGGCGTCGAGCGGTTCGCGGGTGTGCAAAGCGGCCTGCGGTAACGCAATCTTTCCGATGTCTAAGAGGCGGCCGGCCAGCGTGACGTTGTGAACGTCGTCGGTTTCCAGCCCGAGGTCCTTGGCGATGCGCCCGGCAAGGGCGCCCACACCCGTGAGATGCGTGAGCAGAGTCGGATCGACGACTCTGACCATCTCATGCATTGCATCGACCAAGTCCTCGGGCGTCGTGCCGCGGACGGACGCCTGTTCCCAGACAATCTCTTCTGCGCGTTCGCGCAGCGAATCTAAGCGGGATAACACGACGCGCCGTTCGTGTTCCGGAACGCCGGCGGCGATGTCGGTGCCGGCACGATCGAGCAAATCGGTGATTTCCTCGGGCGATGCGGCGTGCATCTCACGGCGAATCCAGTCTACGATGGCCCAGCGGTCCTCAAAGCGCACTTCGTCGCGGACGATCGAAAGCAACTCGGCGAACGCCGCACGTTCTCCAGGATAACGAATCACAAGAAAACCTTTACGGCATGTAGGGCGGAACGATGAGGGGAATAATTTGCAGCGCGAGGCTTACAAGGTGGTGGAGGTGCGAAAGCATCAGTGTCATGGCTCCTTCAACGGTGTCCAGATTGCCGCTATCATACGCCAGACCTCCATTGGCGCGCATGACACCAAAATGCTATCGCCGCATAATCTCCGACTAGGGGCCCTAAAGCAACCCGAGCCGGCGAGCGATTGCAACTGCCTCGACGGTATTGCCGGCGCCGAGCTTACTGATGATCGAGCGGCGCTGGTTCTTGATGGTGTGAACCGACCGGCCGGTTAGACTGGCGATGTGCGGTGCGTCCATGCCCGAAGCGAGATATGACAATACCGAGCGCTCGGTACGCGACAACGGCGTTCGCTCGCTGTCCAGGCCGCACGCTTCCGCCAGCATCGCAACACCCGCGAGTCCGGCGGATCGCATCGTTTCGGCGTAGGCGGCGATATCGCGATGCGCCACGTAACGGCGCGCCGCGCGAACGAATACGCCGCCGAAGGCCGTTCGCGGTTCGAGCTTCAAGCGGGCGGTTGCGGCGCTCATCCGGTCGAGCAGCACTTCGGCCATCGCCGCAAACGACGAGGCCATCTCTTGATGTGCGAGGCTGAACGGATCGGGCGACGGCGCCGCGACCGGAGCGAGGCGGCGCAACAGCTCGGCCGCGCGGTCGATTCCTCCGCCGGCGGCAGCCAAAAATGCGCCCAGCGATAGCGGCAGGCGCTGTAAGTTGTCGGGCGCCGCGGAAGCGAACGCGGCCAGCCGGTCGGCGCCCGAGAGCATCAACCCGTTCCACGAGTCCATGATCGCTTGACACACGACGTACGTTTCCATGTCTAGCCAGCCGTGCCCGATTTTCCGAACTTCTTTGTCGTACGCGGCGGCGCGTGCGGTGCGCCCCGCGAGGACTTCGATTTCCAACGCGGCGACTAGGTCGGAAGCACGTTCGTTCGGGTCGCCGACGAGCGCCTGGAGCGACACCAAACGTCCGACGTGCACCGCGGCGAGATCGAAGTTTGCGCGCAGCGTGGCGATGCCGTAGCGGATCTTGAGCGCGCGCGCCTCGAGGAGTACCGAACCGATGGCGCGAGCGGCATCTTCGCCGCGCGCCGCGAGCCCTTCGGCTTCGTCGAGTTCGCCGTTTCGCGCCGCGACGATCGCGGCGTGGATCGCGGTGAATGCGATCAGCGATAGGTCGCCGCATCCGGTTGCGGCATCCATCGCGACCGTCAGCCGCTCGCGTTCGCCGAGAATGTTGCCGAGAAGACATTCCCGGTGCACCAGAATACCGGGTTGCGCTGGGGACATCGCCAACAGAATCGGGACGGCCGCAGGTCCCCGGCCGCCGTACGCCATCGCACGTGCGAGGCGCAGCGTCGCATCCTGCGAGTGCCGCGCGACTTCGCCGAGAATGCGCTCGCCGATCGTCGCCGCTTCCTCGAACTGCGACGCAAAAACCAAGAGAAAGGCGCGGGCGGCGGCGGCGGCCGCCGGCGGGACCTTATGATGCGCGGCGACGCGTTCGAGCGTGCTGCGATCGTAGCGATCGTGCATCGCTGCGAGCAGGTTCCAACTGCGTTCGCGTAACGTGTGCGGAGCTTCGGCCGACAGCAGGGCGAATATGGCGGACGGATCGCCGTGGTCGAGCGGGGTTTGCTCGGCGATGTCGCTTCGTTCCGAAGCGCCGACGCTTTTTAACACCGCCGTCACGATAATTTCGTGCAGGCCCGTCGCGGACTCGGGAAAACCGAGGCGTCGAACCAGGCCGAGGTGGTCGGTCGTCGGGACGATTCCGTAGGCGCTTAGGAGCGCGATCTCGATCAACAGTGTGCGTTCGGAGGCGGGTAACTCGGCCAGCGCCGATCCCGCGATCGTGGCAACGCCGTCACCCAGCTGCGAAACGACGTGATCCGACGGGTATCCGCGGCGCAACAGCGAGGCGGCCAGGGATGCGGCGATCGGCCAGCCCGCGAAGGTCGAAACGATTGCGGTAGCGAGCGCCGGCGAATATGGCAGCTCGCCAAACATTTCGGCGACGTGTTCGGTCCGAAACGCCAGCGTGTCGGGTCCGAACGGCATGCTTACGAGACCGCGCGACATCCACGATCCAACCGGCAGCACGGCCATCGACCGGCCGACGACTACGAGGTGTGTGTCTTGGGTTTCGACCAGCGCCTCGACCAACTGGGCGCCGGAAGCGTCGAGCCGCTGGATGTCGTCGATGATCAGGGTGGCGCGGGCCGGGACCGCCGCCACGATCGACCGGGTCACTCCGTCGGCGTCGGGGCCCAGGCGAGCGACGATGCTGCCGGCGTCCGCCGAGGAGAACCCCAGCGCGCTCAGCAGCGCAACATGAAAAGCACTCGGACGCGCGCCCGAGGGCACTTCGATATAATGCGCGCTAGGAAACGCCGCACGCACAGCGGTGGTTTTGCCCCAACCAGGACCGGCCTCCACCAGCAAAACCCGCTCGTGGAGTGACGCCGCCCGCAACGCTCGAACCGCCCCGGCTTCAACCCTGACCCGATGGTCCAGACCTACCTCCGCATAAACCCTTCACCGCAGATACCCCATTCCCCTGGGAAAATCCTGTGAGGCCGGGGCGAGCTTTGGCTCGCTCGCTATGGAACCTTCCCGGCCCCGCCGGGTATGAAGGACCGTGAAACTCTTCGCCCTCATCGCCCGCTCGCACCGTCTGCTCGCCCGCGTGTGGCCGCTCATGCGCCACAACCGCGTCCCGCTGGGACTAAAAACCGCGACGATTTTTGCGGCCCTGCTGATCGTCTCGCCGCTCGACATCTTTAGCGACATTCCCGTGCTGGGTTTGCTGGACGATGCGATGCTGCTGGTGTTATTGGCGTCGATCTTCGTTTTCGCCGCCAACCGGCTGCTCGCTCGGGCCGAATTCGCGACCGTGACATCGACGCGAGTATCGAAGCCCCTGACGATGCTTTCGCGCTGAGGGTTCCTCGCGACGATTCCCCCCGCCGCGCTTTCGTTTACCTCGTCTTTACATATGACGGAACTCGCAGGGCAGGGGAAAAGTAACCTAGGTCCGCATCCGAGGCTTCCCCCACTAGCCGAGCGTTTATTCGGCCTGTCCCGGGGCTTCTCACAATGCGTGCGAACGCAATTCATGAAAGAAAAAGGGGAACGTTTCACTCATGAAAACTCGGAGTTCGGCCAAGTACGCCTTAGGCGTAACGGCGGCCGTTGCTATCCTCGCCGGCTGCAGCAGCAGCGGCGGCTCTCAGTTGGCGCCCATGGCGGGCGGCGGCCAATCTCTCGGGGCTAACCACGCCCGCGGGATCGTTACGTTGATTCCCGCTCAGATGCGGCCCATCGGAGCGCTTCCGCTGCGCGGCGTCGAGGCTCCGGCCACGGCGAAAAAAGGAATCTACGTCGGCCAGTTCTACGGCACCGACATCTTTGGATTCACCAGTGCCAACAAGGGAAACAAAGGACCGATTTGCACGGTCAGCGGCGTTGCTTCGGTTAACTCGCTGGCGGTCGACGGCAAAGGCAACCTGCTGGATCCCGATGGGGGCAGCGCCAGCCTCCTGGTCTATAACGGCCCCGGAATGTGCGGCTCGTTGGCGGCAACGATTGCCGACCCGTACGGCCAGCCCTCCGATGCGTCCAGCAACGATGCGCTGACCGGGAAGATCGCCGTTGGCAACATCTTCGATACCGGCAGCACCCCTGGCAGCCTTTCGGTCTGCACCAAAGCCAAGGGCTGTAAGGTCAATCTGACCAACCCCAACATGAACGAAGTTGCCGGCGTCCTGATGGACAAGAAGGGCAACTGCTGGGCCGACGCCACCAATACCAACGGCACCGCAACGCTGACCTACTTCAAGAAGTGCGCCGGCAAGGGTCTAGCGGCGACCGGTTTCGTGAACTCGTCGTTCGGCGGCTTGGACATGGACACGCACGGCAACCTGCTCGCGATCGATGCGTTCGCGAGCCCGAACGGTGCGCTCTACGTGTACTCGGGCTGCACTCCGGCCTGCACCAAAGTCGGCGGCCCCTACGCCCTGCACGGCGAAGCGGTGTTCGGTCACCTCAACAAGCTCGGTACTCAGTTCGTGACGGGCGACTTCGTCAACGGTCAAGTCGACATCTACACGTACAAGCCGACCGCGCTTACCTACAAGTACAGCTTCAACAACGGCCTGACGGCCAGCCTGGACGTTGAAGGCGTCGCCTTCAACCCGCGCTCGAACATGTAAGACCCCGCGGCTTTCGCACTTGGCGAACGCACGCAACGAAGCGGGATGACCGGCACGCCGGTCATCCCGTTTCAATTCAGTCGTCGCCGATAATCGTGCCCGGTTTGCCACGTTGCGGATTTCGATCTTGCCGAATCCAGTACGCGGCCGGCTTCGCGCCGGCAATCGGCTTGAACGCGCGCGGCCGGCGCCCGTAGTCGAACGCCTCGCGGGCCGGGTCCGCCGCGCGCCGGTCGCTGGCCGCCAGCGGCGACAAACCGAACGTATCCTCGATATACCGCAGCACGCTCGAGGTTTCGTACTGTTCGTGCGCGACGTAGCCGTTCTTGGCGTAGGCCGAGATCGCGATCATCGGTACCCGAAAACCGAGACCATCGTAGTCTTTGTACACCGGCGTAACCGGGTCGAACCACCCGCCCCAGTCGTCCCATATGACGAAAATCGTCGTCGATTTCCAAAACGGGCTAGTGCCGACGGCGTTGACGATCGACGCGACCCACGCCGGACCGTCGCTCGCGTCGAGACCGGGATGATCCGACGCCTTGTAGGTGGGCGTCACCCAGGTAATGTTGGCGAGTTTTCCCTTGCCGACGTCGGTGAGAAACCGCGATGGCGGATCGATCACGTTGGTCGTCCACTCCGGCCCTTTGAAAACCTTGCGGTCGGCTTGAAACGACGACCAGAGACCGCCGTCGCCGTCGATCGCACCGGTGTAGAAGCGCCAGCTTAGGCCTGCATCGTCGGCCGCATCGCCGATCGTCGGGTTGTCGTAGCAGGCTTGGATC
>DATCGB010000079.1:0-7044 GCA_036509155.1 Candidatus Tumulicola sp.
GCGGGCCAAGTCGGGGTTGAACCGGGTGATGCTGGATGCGGGGTTTGGTCTACTCGACCGAATGCTCACCGAGAAAGCGGAAGAAGCTGCTCGGGTGGTGGTGCGGGTAGACCCACGTTTTTCGTCGCAGACGTGTTCGCGATGCGGATACGTATGCGCGAGAAGCCGGTGGAGAAGGCGCTTTTGTTGCGTCCGCTGCGGTCTAAAGGCCCATGCGGACGTTAATGCGGCGCTGGAGATCCGTCGGCGAGCGCAGTTAGCGCTCTTAAGCATGCCGGATGCCGGTGAGAAGTCGGTTACGCAGCACGACGCTGCGTAAGGCATTCATAACGAAGTGGTCCGATCGCGAGCGCGCGCGGTGAGGAAGCGCCGTCGGTAATCGTGCGAATCGGGACGCTCCCGCCCGGCGCATAGACGCTGACGTCGTGGCCGTTGAGGTTGGCGACGTACAGGTTTCCGGCGCTGTCGACGGCGAGCGCATCCGGCGTGTGAATCCCCGCCGTGATGGTGTGGTAAGGATAGAACGACCCGAGCGGGTATACCGTGATCGACCCAGATGGCAGGTGCTTCGAATTTTTTGGCGGCGCGTTCGCGACGTAAAGCTGCCTTCCGAAAACGAGCAGCGCGCGCGGATATGAATGCCGTCTTCGAACGTCTGCGCGGGCATCAATTGACCAGGAGCGAAGACCGACACGATGTACACGTCGTCTTCGGAACCGAAGGGGGTGGGTCCGTTTCCACGTACAGGTTCCCGCTCGGATCGAAGGCCAGTACTCGTGGCACTTCCATGCCGTATTCGTCTGGAATGGTCCGAAGCGGCTTCGCGCGATTTGGGGCATATATGCCGATGCCGGCATCCTCGTTAGCGACGTAGATTTTTCCGGAAGCGTCAAAGGCAACGGACACCGGATCAGCAGTGCTCTTTAGAACCTTCGTGGGCGTATCCGACCCCGGCGAATACACTGCAACCGATCCGGAGCCGCCGCTGCCTAGCTGCGGCTCGCGGTTCGCCACCACGACCAGCCCGCGGGCGGAGTCGAACGCAATCGTCGAAGGCCGGTCGATCGCTTTCGTCAGCGTCTGCAGCAGTTTTCCCGCGCTTGAGCCCATAGACCGCGGGCGTTGATGCGGAAAATCCGCCTCCGCAACCGGCAAGCAGCGTCATGCCAAGACACGCGGCGACGCCGCCCAAATTCTTCACGATCGCTCGTAGGATTTCAGCCGAAACGACGGCAACGCCTGCGCCGGGCGCAAGTCGGAGTTGCCCAACCCCAATACTAGCCGGACAGAACTATGCAGCGCTGGAAACAGGTTTGATTTTCCGTAGGGCGGCTGACTTCGCAGCGAGCTGCGCCTCGTAGAGATCCGCTGCCATCTGTGCGTTCAGCCAAAACTGCACCGAGGTTCCAAGCGCCAAGCTTAGGCGCATCGCCGTATCCGGCGTGATACGGCGACGGCCGTGAATGACCTCGCTCATGCGATCCCGCCCAACACCGATATGTTTGGCGAAGGCGGTCACCGTCAGACCCAGTGGCTCCATGAACTCTTCCGCCAAGATCTTTCCAGGCAAGGTTGGGGGGCGATGTTTCGGAAGTCTCATCTCGCGTGCCATTAGCTGATCTCCTAGTGATAGTCGATGATCTCCACGCCTACCGCGTCTTGGTTCACCCATCTGAAGCAAATGCGATACCGATCGCTGATGCGAATGGAATACTGTCCCGCCCGGTCGCCGCGAAGCTTCTCCAAGTGATTGCTAGGCGGCACACGTAGGTCTTCCAGAGACTCTGCGAACGCCACAATTGAGAGTTTGTTCTGCGCCTTCCCGTGGAGACTTCGCGGGAGTGTCTTCCTCGCTCGTTCTGAATCGAGGCCGTCGTATATGTCCTCGGTCGCACGACTGGAGAACTCCATCAGATCTAAGTGTAGCGTGTAGCGCTACGGGCGTCAAGCCCCGGCATCGAACGCCTGGCTTGTAGTTTGGTCTCCGCCTGCGACTTCGACGCTCCGACCCCCCGAGGCTCTCACAGAATCGTACGTGAAACCTCTCGCTTCATACGGTTCGTGTCATCCAATGAAGGTTGCCGCCTTTCCATCGAGAGATGGGCTCCCGTACCTACGTTCCAGAATAGAGTGGCGCCGGCGTCCCATCGGACCAGTGCGCGACGGGAATGAAGAAGCAGGTCCACGGCTCCGGCATCCTGTCCTGCGAGTCGAAAACGACGGGCGAGAGGCGGCGATCGGCGCCCCAGCTCGCGCCCGCATTGGCGCTGTCATCCCTAGGCGTGAAAATCATGACGTGCGGATACCACGCTTTGGCGTCGTCGTTCAAGTACTGCAACTTCGAGAGCATATACGCCATCGAGCTGGGCCCCGGCGTCGGCAGCGCCTTGGCGGCGATCGCCGCTACGATACGGTCCTGGATCCGCGATTTGCTCGCTCCCGCCAGAGCCATCTTCGTTCGCTTGAAGGTATAAATAAGCACGGTACGGGCCGCCGCCGCGTTGTAGCAGATGGGGGCGCGCATCTTAACGTCCCAGAAGTTTGGGGCGCCGAACGGTTGCATCCAGCCCCGCTCGACGATGCACGTGAAGCCGTTTTGACCCTTCTGCGCGACGGCGTAGCCGTGCGCCCCGAGAACCATGATCGTCGCGCGCTTCGAAATCGCCGCCGGTGCGGCGCTGCGCGCGAGCGCGATCTCGGCCTTAGAGCTCATCAGATACTGGGAAAGCGGGGCCATCGTATCGTTTCCGGCAGTCGCCGGAAGCGAAAGAACGCCGGCCAAGAGGACGCAAACGCGAACCAGGATCATCTCTAAAACCTCGTCAGATCTCTTCCTGTCCTATCCCCAACGCACCAACCGCGGGTTCTGTTACCCGTTCACATATTTTCGTCTGAATCATCCGGCGCATCCGACCGCGATCGACCTCGTCTCATGCCCCGTGAGTTGCGAGTTGCGCCAACGCGCGCAGCGCCGCGGGCGAACGCGGCGTCGTCACGAGCTCCGCCTGCAGGGCGGCCTTCGCTACGTCGATCTTCCCCATTCGAACGGCGAGTTGGGCTAGGGCGATGTGCGGCGAGTAGTAGTAGAACGCCGCCATCTCCGCGCCGCCCAGCCGCTCGAGTGCGTCCGCACTAGCCGATGCCTCGGTAAACAGCCGCAGCGCCTTCGCGTCGTCATGTTGCGCTAACGCGATCTCTCCGCCGAGCATCTGCAGCATGACGGCGGTCGTCACCAGCCCCCGCGGCGAATCCGCCGCCGCATTCGGGATCGCGGCCAGCGCCTGCGCTGCCTGCGCGGCATCGCCGAGTTTTGCATACGCCAGGGCGCGTGCAAATGGCAGCGTCGCGTCCTTTTCGCGCACGTAAGGAACCGCTAACACCGCGTGCCAGTCGCCGGCGGCCACGAGTTGCCTCGCGATGAAGGTAGAATTGCCAAACTGCCGCGCTGCGGCGATCGCCTCCTGCGGGTGGCCCGTTTCCGTCAGCGCATAGAGCAGAAAATCGACGTTATGATCCCGGTAGTATCGCGGCGCGCTGTAGTAGCCCGGATGGCAGCAGGCGAAATCCGCCTCGTCCATCGCTACCGATCGTTTGGCGACCCCGAGCGCTGCATCGTACATGCCGACGTCGAAGTACGTATGACCGGGCATATGGGTGAGGTGCGAATCCTCCGGCGGAAGCGAAAATGCCGCGAGCCGATCGGCCGCAGCTACCGCGGACTGTGACATTCGCGCCATTTGAGCGGCGTGAATGTAAAAGTGCAGCAGTCCGACGTGGTTGGGAAACTTCGCCAGGCTCGCCCGAAAATACGGCAGCAAGGCCGCGATGCGGGCGGCTCGTGCGGCGCGTTGAGCCGCCGTCGAGTCGCGGCTTCGATCGCCGAACGCGACGTACAGCGCCGTCTCGGCGTACAGCGCCGCCGCGTCGGGATCGTCCGGATACGCCAGCGCGATGCGTTCGAGCGCATCGCGATAGTTCGCGAGCAGCGTTGCCGCCGTCGCCTTCGTGCGATCGTCGAATCGGAACGCCGCGGCGTCGATCAGGGAGCGATCTTCGACGCTCGCGTCCGCCTCGTTCGCTTTGGCCGCTCGGATTGCCTCACGCGCCTGATTCCCGCGGTCGTCGGTCGGCGGCACGTTGAGATTCGGCGCATTGCTCAATGCAATTCCCCAATACGCCATCGCCAAATGCGGGTCGAGATCGGCCGCCGTGTAGAACTCGTGCTCGGCCGCTTCCGGGTTATACGCATAGTAGTCCAAAAGCCCGCGGTCGAACGCCGCTTGCGCGTCGGGATTGGTTGAAACGGCGTGATGGACCAGCGGCACCGGCTGCGACTGCCCGTCGCCCGCGGACTGCGCCCCACCGGCGGTTTGCGCCCCGGCCGCCAGCGGAATCCCGGCGAATAGCACGGCCACGGCAAAATTCCGAAGAGTCGAAGCTTTCATACTCAACCTCCATTCAAACGCCGCCGCGTCAATTCATCTTGACGGCTTCGCGCTCGACGAGGGATATCGGCTTGCGAGCCTGTAAGGAGCGAACATGTATCGACCGATCGTTGCCTTTGCCGTCGCCGGCTTCATCGCGCTGAGTTCGGCCTCGTCGTCCGCCGCGCCATCCGGCAATGCAGCCCTGACGGGCGCCTTGCAAAACGCGCTCAACACGTACGCTTCGACGCGCGCGAAGCCGGAGCACATTTCCGCCGTTTCGCTGAGCGTCAGTCTCAAAGGCGTCGCGACGACCATCGATCTTGCCGCCGGCACCACCAGGTATGCCGGAGCGGGCGCCAAGGTCACGCCGGCCGACCTGTTCGAGATCGGCAGCATCACCAAGTCGTTTACATCGGTCGCAATCCTGCACCTCGAGGCTGCCGGGAAACTGTCGATTGAAGACAAGCTCGGCAAATGGCTGCCGCAGTATCCGGCGTGGAAAAACGTCACGATTCGCAGCCTGCTCGACATGACGAGCCCGATCCCGGGTTACGACAACGAAGCCTCCATCGCGAAAATCATGGGTGACAATCCGCTGCACCATTTCACGCGCGAGGAACTGATTGCTGCGGCCTACCCCCACAACGGCAAACCCAAGGCCGTCAGCGGCTGGACGTATTCCAACACCAACTATCTGCTGGCCGAAACGATCGTTGAAAAAGCCGGCGGTAAGCCCTACGCCGATGTCCTGAGCGCGCTTTTCAATCAAGTCGGACTCAAGAACACGTACTACGAATCGAATCTGTACCCCGCATCCATTACCAACCGCATGGTATCCGGATATTTCTTTAACCACAACCCCGACGACGTGCTGCTGGCGCCGCTGCTCGGGCACGACGTTAAGAACGACAGCGTCTCGTGGATGCAGGGCGCCGGCGGCATTGTTTCGTCCATGCAGGACGTGTCGCGCTGGGCGCGCGCGTTGTACGAAGGGCCGCTGCTCGCCAAAAAACAGCGCACCGAACTCATGACGGTCGTTTCGGATAAGACCGGTCTGCCCATTGCCGGACCGTCGAAAGAAAATCCGAGCACGTTCGGGCTGGGGGTCGGCGCCGGCTACCGTCCGGCCATCGGCAAGTATTGGTACTACCAAGGCATGACGCTGGGCTATCGCGTGCTCTACGCGTACTTTCCCGCCAGCGGCGCGGTGATCGTCATCGGTCTCAACAGCCAGCCCGACGACAAGCAAAACCATAACGGCGCGCTGCTCGAACAGATCTTCGGCATCTTGCACAAGGCCGGCAAAGTCTAGGCGGGCAAACTTCTAGGGCGGCGACGCGTGGAACAAGTAACGGCGACGTTTCTGCTCGACCTTACGGTCGCGCTCGTTGCGGCGAGCATCTTTGGTGCGATCGCGCGCGCCTTCAAAGTCACGCCGATTCTGGGCTACGTTGTGGCCGGTATCGTAATCGGTCCGTTCACGCCGGGGTATCAAACCACTGCGGGTTCCCTGGGCGGCCTCAGCGAGCTCGGCCTGATATTGCTGCTCTTCAGCCTCGGATTGGGGTTCTCGGCGCGCGAGTTGCGATCGGTCGGCGTTACGCCGATGGTCGGCAACCTGGTTCTCATGGGCTGCTTCGCGACGATCACCTGGGGCTTGGGCATCCTGTTCCACTTCCCGCACCCGATCACGTTGGGTTTGGCCTTTACGCTGTCCAGCACCGCGATCGGGGTCGCGCTGCTGCAGGGTTTCGGGCTGCTCGACAAACGTGCCGGACACGCGGCGATCGCGCTGCTGGTCGCGCAGGACCTCGTTGCGATTCTCATTCTCGTCGTCACCACGGCGCCCGCGCAGCAACTGTCACTTTCAGGTGCGGCGATTCCGCTGCTCAAGGCGGCCATTTTCGTGATCGTCGCGCTCGTGCTCGGCGCGACCGTACTGCATAGATTCGTCATCGGCTTCCTCAGGCGCGCCCCGGGCGACGCCATGATCGCATTTTGCACGGCGCTCGCGCTGGTCGCGGCGTGGATCGGCCACGTCGCCGGGCTGTCGTACGAGTTCGGTGCGTTCGTGGCCGGAGCGGTGACCTCCGAAGCAGCCGGCAGTCGGACGGTGCAATCGGTCGTCGCTCCGTTTCGCGAACTCTTCGTCATGCTGTTCTTCGTGTCGATCGGCACGCTGGTCGATGTCCGCACGCTCTTGGCCTACTGGCCGGCGATTCTGACGATCGGGACGATTCTCGCGATCGCTCGATTCGGTTTGTGGTACGGCTTGAGCCGGTTCGTGCGCCAACCGGGCGGAACCGCGATGGCGCTCGGTATCGCGCTGCTGCCGCTGGGCGAGTTCAACATCGTGCTTGCCAACAATAGCCTCCTCGCAAAACGTCTGGGCGCGGCCGAATACGCGACCGTCATCGGCGCGACCCTCTTGTCGATCCTCGTTGCGGCGGTAGCCGCGCGTTTGCTCGAACCGCGCCGCCGTTCGATGGATGCCGGGCCGCTCGAGGACGTGCACCCGTTTGCGACGCAGCCGGCCATCGTTATCGTCGGCTACGGCCGCGTCGGTCGCACCGTGGGTGCCGTCTGCGCGCAGGCAAACATCAGCTTTGCGGTAATC
>DATCGB010000080.1:0-4703 GCA_036509155.1 Candidatus Tumulicola sp.
GGGGACGCGCAATCGCTCAAAGCCCAGCCGCGGCGCGAGGTCTGGGCGGCAACGCAGGATTTGCCTGAGGGCAATACGCTGGTGATCCTCGACCTGCTGTCGCCGCGGTCGCAGCGGCCGGAGGCGTTCGGCGCGCTCGCAGGCCGCGCCGCGCTGCGGATCGATACGACGGCGACCGGCGACGCGCGGGCACGATTCATCGCCGAAACGCTGGCGGCGTTGAGCGCGAAGGCGGAGCCGCGCGCCGTCGACGCGCTGGCCCGCAGCTCGGCGGATCTGGCGTCGGTGCGCAACGACCTTGAAAAGCTGGCGCTATCGGGGAAGAAGATTACGCTCGCGGAGCTGGAGAGCGAGTCGCTCTCGATCGAAGATCCGAAAGCGTACCGATACGCCAGCGCGCTCGTCGAGGGGCGAATCGCCGAGGCGTTGGAGATCGCTCACGAACTTTTTGCAAACGCACCGCGCAACGCGGCGGTCCCGCTGCTCTCGGCGCTCGCCACGGAATGCGGCTATCTGTGGGAGCTGGCGCGCTCGGGCGGCACAATCCCGGAGCGGGCGCGTTGGCGCGAGAACGCGCTAAGGCCGACCGCGCGGCGCGTCGGCGAGCGGCGCGCACGAATTGCGTACGAGCGCGCGGTGCGCGGCGTCGAAGCCATCGTCACGGGTCGGGCCGGTAGCGATCCCGACGAGCAGCGAACGTTCGTCGAGCGCATCAGCGTGGAGTTATCGGCAATGTCGTCGCGCCCCCGAAATTCGAAAATCACCAGCGGCGCGTAGTCACGCCGTTCCTGTTCCAAAAAGATGCTCCGCGCCGATCTCGCGCCCTCACGACGGTTCTGGTTCACGAGCCTTGGCGTCTTTCGTTGAGTAAGCGGAGAATGTTCGCCGCCGTTATGTCGCGGGGCTGCAGCTGCGGGAATTCCGATTTGAGCCGCGCGGCATCCTGCGCTGAGTAACCAAAGAGACGTACGGCAAGAACCGTTGGAAGGTTTGCGCTGGGGAAGGCGGAGCGCATAAGGCGCACGTCTTCCAGGCTGACGCTCCACAGTGCGAGCGCGATCCGCTGTCGGGCGTCGGCATTCATGCCGAGTCGGGCGAGGACGTCGAAGTAGCGCGGGTCTGGTTCGAAGAGAGCTGCACCCGAGGCGCCGCGGGGAAGCGCGACCTCGGGTTGCGGGTAGTTGTCGAGAAAAATGGTCCCCGCATCGCGGACGAGGGCGCCCGAACGCGCGCCCCTCGGGTCGATCGTATCAACGATTGAGGCAGACTGCCCAACGACCAACTGCCTATGGACGCGCGCCTCCGGCTCGCCTTGTACCCGGAATTCCAAGTCGAGAAGTGTTGCGTCCGCCGGCCCCGGGCGCAGCGACCACCTGCCGGCCGCACTGCTTAGATGCTCCATTGCCAGGCGTTCCAGGATTCCGTGACGGGGTTGGGAGCGAAGTCCTTGAAGTCGACGCTTACGGCCTCTTGCTGGCGTTGCCACCAGAGAAAAATCGACGGGTTGTCGCGCTCGAGCTGTCGCTGAACTCGTCCGTAGGCTACGGCGCGTAGGGCTTGGTCGTAGCTCGTGAGCGCCGATCGCTGAGCCGCTTCCATGGCCGAGCTGCAGTAGCGCGACGTGTTGTAGCCATTGGGTGGAATCATCGCGCACAGAAACTGCGACGAATCGTCGGGATCGACGCCGGCATACCAGGGCGCGAGCGTGAGATCGAACTTTCCGCCCTGCACGATGCCGCCCATGGCGGCCGGTTCGTACAGAACGTTCTGCGGATAGTATTTAATTTCGACGCCGACGCCGATGCGGCGCAACGCTTCCTGCACCAGCAGGCTTTCGTCGCGGTGGGTGGCGTTGGCGCTCTCGGTCGAGAGCAGGAGCTGCAGGGGCCGCCCGCCTTTGCGCGCCATGCCGTCGGGTCCGAAATCGTAACCGGCTTGACGCAGAAGCTTTTTGGCCGCCGCAACGTCGTACGAGTACGACTTTACGTTGGGATCGAACGCCCACATCCAGTCGGGGATATCCTCGGTGGCGACCTTCTCTTGGCCGTGCGTTAGCCGCGCGACGAGGCTGCGTTTGTCGATGGCGTGCGCGATGGCGCGGCGCACGACCGGGTCGGAGACGTCCGGATGTGAGACGTTGAACTCGAGCGCCTCGTACGCGTTCATGTTGACCCAGACGATGCGCGCGTCGGCGAGGTCCTTGAGCGCGGGATACGTGCCGATCGAGGCTTGGAACATATAGTCGATCGCGTGGGTTCGCAGTAAGTTGACGGCAGTGTTTTCGTCGGGAACGATTTGAATCGATACGCGATCGAGGTGCGGACGTCCCTTGAAGAAGCCGGGGTTGGCGGCCAGTTCGATGCGATCGCCGTGCGTCCACGAAACGAACCGAAACGGACCGTCGCTCACGAGCGGCTCTCGATCGAACTCCACCCGGTTGATGTCGGAATAACTGGAAAGGACGTGGGCGGGAACGACGTCGTACGGCTGGTCGCTTTCGGCGAAGAACGTGTTGACGAACGGCGCGAAGCGATGCTTGAGGCGCACGACGACGGTGTGCTCGTTGGGCGTGTCGATGGCGCGGACGACGTCGTACCCGTGGCGCGAGATGACGTTGTTGCGCGGGTTGACGATCGCTTCCCACGACCATTTGACGTCGCGTGCGGTAACCGGCACGCCGTCGGTCCACTTCGCATCCTTGCGCAGGCGATAGACGACGGTCAACCCGTCCCGGCTGATGCCGCCGTTGCCGATGCTCGGGACTTGGGCCGCGAGCATCGGGACGGGGTTTCCCTGGGGATCGGCCGAGAGCAGCGGTTCGAACATGAACCGGTCGATGAACCCGTCGTCGGTAGTCGACGCGAGCAGGGGGTTGAGACTTTTGGGTTCCTGAACGACGGCGACGCGCAGTACGCCCGCGTGGGTCCACGGATGCCGCCCGGCCGGCGCGCCCGCCGAGCCGCTCTTGCTGCAGCCCGCGACGAGTGCGACGGCGGCGAACGTGCATGCGAATGCGGCGGCAGCGTACCTCATAAGTAGCACGTAGTACCTTAATGTTAAGGTCGAGCCCTTCGAGAGGCCCGGCGTACCGTGAGGCGAACGGGAAGCCCAATCCATGGATTATCGCACCTACGCTTCGCCGTTCTCGTGGAGATACGGCCGCGTCGCGCTTCGCTCGCTCTTTTCCGAGGAAACGCGCCGCCGTCTGTGGCGCGTGGCCTGGGTAGCGCTGGCCGAGGCGCAGGGCGCGTTCGGATTGGTGTCCGAGGCGGAGCTTGAGGATTTGCGCGCGCACGCGCACCGTGTGGACATCGATGCGGCGCTGGAGATCGAGCGCGAGATCCATCACGACTTGATGGCCGAAATTCGGGTCTTCGCCGCGCAGGCGAAGGTGGGCGGTGGAAAGCTGCACCTCGGGGCGACGTCGATGGATATCGAAGACACCGTCGAGACGTACCGTTTACGACTGGCGCTGGCAGCCATCGGCGAAAGCCTGCGCGAGCTGCTGACGGCGTTTGGCGTGCAAGTTCGCAAGTACGCCGATTTGGTCTGCATGGGTTTCACCCACTTGCAACCGGCCGAGCCGACGACCCTCGGGTACCGCCTCGCGGTCTACGCGCAAGACCTGCTGATCGACGATGCCAACCTGCGCTTCGCGTTCGAAAACCTAACCACGAAGGGGTTTCGCGGCGCCGTCGGGACGGCCGCGTCGTACGAGCATCTGCTGAATCGTTCGGGGCGCTCGGGCGAGATCGAAGCCTACGTGCTGACGACCTTCGGATTGGAAGCTCGCGAGATCAGCACGCAGACGTATCCGCGCAAACTCGACTACCTGCTGCTCTCCGCGGTGGCCGGTCTGGGCGCGTCGCTTTCAAAGTTTGCCGCCGACGTTCGCGTGTTGAGCAGCCCGGAGTTCGGCGAACTGGCCGAGCCGTTCGGGCGCAAGCAAGTGGGCAGCTCCGCGATGCCGTTCAAACGCAATCCGATTCTGTGCGAGCGGATCGACTCGCTCGCGCGCCTGCTGCCGGCCTATGCCGATACGGCCTGGCAAAACGCGGCCACCAATCTGCTGGAGCGAACGCTGGACGACAGCGCGAACCGGCGCACGATCCTTCCCGAAGCGCTGTTGTGCGCGGACGAGATCGTCTCGTTGGCGCGCCGGGTGATCGACGGCCTGCGGGTGGAAGAGCGGCGAATCGCGCAGAACCTGCGGACGTACGGACCGTTCGCCGGTACGGAGGCCGTGATGATGGAAGCCGCTCGTTCGGGCGGCAACCGGCAAGATCTGCACGAATCGATCCGCAACGCTTCGATGGAGTCGTGGGATGCGCTCGCACGCGGGCAAGACAATCCGCTGTCGCGGCTGCTTGCCGAAGATCCCGAACTGACCGCGCTGGTCGATCCAGCGGAGATTCGACGGCTGCTCGATCCGGGAAAACATGTGGGTACCGCCCCGCAGCGCGCGCGGCTGCTCGCCGCCCGAATCGACCGGTTGGAGCCGTTTCCGCAGCAGAAGCACGTAACGCTCGACAAGCCCGGGATGACGAACACGCATGAATAAGGGTATCGAAATCGCGCGCGGCAAGACCAAGGTGCTGTACGAAGTGCCGGGACAGCCCGATTTCCTGGTCGCGACGCAGACCGACGCAATCTCGTCGGGCGACGGCGCGCGTCGCAGCGAGATCGCCGGCAAGGGTCGCCTG
>DATCGB010000081.1:0-9075 GCA_036509155.1 Candidatus Tumulicola sp.
CCTCGGGCTCGACCGCCAGGGCGCGCGCGATGCACAGCCGCTGCTGCTGCCCGCCCGAAAGCGCGCTTGCCGGTTTGTGAAGTTTGTCCTTGACCTCTTCCCACAGTGCCGCCGAGCGAAGCGCCTTTTCAGCCATCCGCAACTTCTCGCCGGCCGGAAGCCTTCGGCTCAAACCCGCGGTAACGTTTCCGAGGATCGAGAGGGTCGGAAACGGATTGGCGCGCTGAAAGACCATGCCGACGCGCCGCCGCAACTCGATGACGCTCATGCCCGAGTCGTAGACGTCCTCGCCGCCCAGCAGCACCTGGCCGCGCGCGTACGCTCCCGGCAAGATCTCGTGGATCCGGTTCAAACAGCGCAGGATCGTCGTTTTCCCGCATCCGGACGGCCCCATCAATGCCGTCACCGAGTTGGGCACAAACGCCATCGACACGTCGGCGACGGCTTGACGTGCACCGTAATACGCCGACAGACCCGCAACCCGCAGCGGCACGTCGACCGCCTTCGCATTATCCGCTTCGTTCAACGCTGCGACCTCGGCGTCAGTACGACCCGCGCGAGAATGTTGAGCACTAATACCGCCAGGATCAGCAGCAGCGCACCCGCCCACGCCTGTTCGTGCCAGCTGCGGTATGACGAAATCGCGTACGTAAAGACTTGCAGCGGGAGCTGCGCCATCGGCTGGGTCGGGTTCAACTCCCAGAACTGGCTGCCGAAAGCCGTGAACAGCAGCGGCGCGGTTTCGCCCGTGACCCGTGCGATCGCCAGCAGCAGCCCGGTGATGATCGCCGGGCGCGCGGCCGGCACCACGATCCGCATCGTTGCCGACAGCTCCGACAATCCCAGGGCCAGCGCGCCCTCGCGCACCGCTCGCGGCACGCTGCGAACCGCTTCTTCCGACGTACGCAGGATCAGCGGAAGCATCAACAGCGCGAACGCAAACGACGCCGCAAGGGCCGAGAAGTGCCGGAACGGTGCGACCAGCAGCCCGTAGGCGAATAGCCCGATCGCGATGCTCGGAATCCCCGATAACACGTCGGAAAGAAATCGCACGACCTCGGGAAACCAACCGCGCCCGAAAAGCGCGAGGAACAGTCCCGAGAGCAGCCCGATCGGCGTCGCGATGATCACCGCTAGTCCGACGGTGATCGCCGTCCCGACGATGCCGTTGGCGACGCCGCCGCCCGACTCGCCGGCCGGCACCGGCAGCGCGGTGACGAACGCTATGTCGATCGCCCGAAAGCCTTGCACGGCCACGTACCCGAGGATGCACAACAGGGAGATCGCGCCGATCGAGGCGCACGCCGCGGTCAGAAACGTTCCCGCGATGCTCGTCGTGTGGCGCAGTCCAACCTTACTCTTTACGGGCGCGGCCCGCTCCGGCGTCACGTCCGGCACGCCTACTTTTTCTCTCGCATGACGATCCACAATAGCAGCCGCGCCGCCCCGTTGACGATAAAGCTCACGACGAAGAGCAACAGACCCAACTCGACGAGCGCGCTGACGTACAAAGCTCCGTTCGCCTCGGTAAATTCGTTGGCGATAACGCTGGCCAGCGTGTACGATGGCGCGAATAGCGACGCGGCGATTTCCGGGCGGTTCCCGATCACCATCGTGGTCGCGATCGTCTCGCCGAGCGCGCGTCCCAGCCCTAAAACGATCGCGCCGAAGATCCCGATGCGCGACGCCGGCAGCACCACGCGCGCGACCGTTTCCCATTTGGTCGCGCCCAACGACATCGAAGCCTCGCGCAAGTCCGTGCCGATCGCCACGATCACCTCGCGACTGATCGCCGTGACGGTCGGCAAAATCATCAGCGCCAGGACGAGGCCTGCGGTCAGCAGACCGACGCCGCTGATCGGCCCCTGAAAGATCGGAAGAAAGCCAAGCGTATGCTGCAAGAACGGACCGAGTATCGTTCGCACGAAGGGCGCGAGAACGAACAGTCCCCACAGGCCGAACACGACGCTGGGAACCGCGGCCAGCAGTTCGATCGCGAAACCCAGCGGACGGGCGATCCATCCGGGCGCGAACTCGGCCAGATATGCCGCCGCCAGCACCCCGACGACGCCCGCTAGAACGATCGCGATCGCCGAACTGACGACGGTTCCGTAAATCAGCGGCAGCGCGCCGAACTGTTGGGTCACCGGATTCCACTGCGACGTCCACAGAAATTTGAACCCGAAAGCCTGGATTGCAGGCCACGATTGGCGCACCAACTCGACGAACAGCAGGCCGACGACAAAGACGAAAAGTCCCACCGCCGCGTGCACGACGAACAGAAAAAATCGATCGGCCGCGGCGATCGCGGCGACGTTCAGGCTTCGCGCTCGACCGCGCCGCGGCGGGCCACCCTCACCTCGAGCGCCGGGAACGGTGGTCGGCATCCTTCGGACGGAAATAGGTCGTACCCCTACAGGCTCGTAAAAAGTCGTTGGGAACGCCTCATTACCCGAACGAGGCGTTCCCAACCTTTGTTCGAGAACGTACCGCTGCGCGGATTACGCCTGCATTCGTCGCAGCGTCTTCGCTGCCGCCGCCTGCACGTTATGGGGAAGCGGAACGTAGTCGAGCGAGGCGGCCATTTTTTGCGCCGTATCGCCGATTAGCCACATAAAGATGCTCTGCAGCAGTTTGCCTCGGGCCGCGTCGTGCGGCTTTTGATACAGCACCACCCAGCTGTATCCGGCGATCGGGTAGCATCCGGCGCACTTGGAGTTCACGATCGAAAAGTTCCCCGGGCTCACGTTTGGCTTGGTGGCCGCCGCGGCCCGTACCGTGCCCGCGGAATCGACGACGTATTTTCCGGCAGCATTCTCTAGGGTTGCTTCGGTCATCTTGTTTTGCAGGGCGTACGCGAGTTCGACGTAACCGATTGCGCCGGGATTGTTGTTGACTTGTCCCGCGACGCCCTCGTTGCCTTTTCCACCGATGGCGCTTGCCGCCGGCCACGTAACGCTCTTGCCGGTCCCGATTTTACTCTTCCACTCGGCCGAAATATTACTGAGATAGTCGCTGAAAATATAGGTGGTACCGGAACCGTCGGCGCGGTGCACGACGACGATCGGGGTTTTCGGCAGTTTCATGTGGGGGTTCAGCTTGGTAATCTGCGGATCGTCCCAACTGACGACCTTTCCGAGGAAGATCCCCGCTAGCGCGTTGCGGCTCAGGCGCAGGCCGCTGCGAACGCCGGGAACGTTATAGGCGATCGACACGCCGCCCAGTGCGACCGGCACCTGCAGCACCGGGCCGCCCCCGGCCTGCGCGGCTTTGATTTCGGCGGCGTTCATCGGGACGTCGGTCGCGCCGAAATCGACGGTCCGCTGGGTAAACTGGGCGATGCCGCCGCCGCTCCCGATCGATTGATAGTTTACCTGAACGTCGCCGTGACTCTTGGCGTACTCGAAGAACGCCTTCGAAAAGAACGGATAGTCGAACGACGATCCGGCACCCGTTAGCTGCGTCGCCGCCGCCGCCGGCACGATCGTCGCAAACAGCGCCGCGACCGCCAGCGCCGGCATGATGCGGAGATAGTGGCGATGACCGGATCGGGCCCGTAGGCTTTTGCGCATGAATGCTCCTCCGCACGTAAGGCGTGCGAGCGAATGAAAACACTTCCCATTCTCCGGGTCCAATCGTAAGAACAGATTAAGGCCGGATAGCCGACGCCTTAAGCTTCCTCGAAGGCCTCCGGGCACGCGGCCGCCGAAAGCGCGTGCTCTATGTCCGACCCCAAGGCGAAAACGCCGCTTCCCGAGCTTCGGCACACGGCCGCCCACGTGCTGGCCTATGCCGTCCAGGATCTCTTCCCCGAGGCTAAGCCGACCATTGGCCCGGCCATTGAAAACGGCTTTTACTACGACTTCGACCGTGACCGAGCGTTTACGCCCGACGACCTCGTCCGGCTCGAAAGGCGGATGGACGAGATCGTCGCGGCCGACTATCCGATGACCGGCCGCGCCGTGAGCCGCGAAGAAGCGCTCAGCTATTTCAAGGATAACCCGTATAAGGTAGAGATCGCGAGCCACATCCCGGAGGGGGAGCCGATCACACTCTACACCATAGGCGAGTTCACCGACCTTTGCCGCGGCGGCCACGCGCCGTCCACGGGCGAAATCGGCGCGCTCAAGCTCACCACCGTTGCCGGGGCGTACTGGCACGGCAGCGAGCGCAACCCGATGCTGCAGCGCATCTACGGGACGGCCTGGTACGACGCGGCCGAACTCGACGCCTACCTGCGCCAAATCGAGGAAGCGCACAAGCGCGACCACCGCCGGCTGGGCAACGAACTCGACCTCTTTTCAATCGAGGAAGATGCCGGCAGCGGACTGGTTTTTTGGCATCCCAAGGGCGCGATCGTCCGCGGCATCATCGAAGATTTCATCCGTCAGGGTTTGCGCGAACGCGGCTATCAGCCGGTCGTGACGCCGCACGTCGTTAGCGAAAAGCTCTTCGAAATTTCCGGTCATCTCGAGAACTACGCGCCCAATATGTTCGGCCCGCTCGAGGTCGAAGAGCAGCGCTTCCGGCTCAAACCGATGAACTGCCCCGGGCACATTCTGATTTATAAGAGCCGAATGCGCAGTTACCGCGACTTACCGCTGCGATTTAGCGAGTTCGGAACCGTCTATCGCTACGAGCGCTCCGGCGTCATGCACGGGCTCACGCGCGTGCGCGGTTTCACGCAAGACGACGCGCATCTCTTTTGCACGCCCGAGCAGCTGCAGGGCGAGTTCGAACGAACCCTCGACGAAGCCATTCGGTTGATGAACGCCTTCGGCTTCACCGATTTCGAATACGTGCTGTCGTCGCGCGAGCGTTCGGAGCGATCGCCGACCGACCCCGTAGCCGAAACGGCGATCCGCAAAGCGCTCGAGCGTTCCGGCCTTGCCTACGTGGTCGACGAAGGCGGCGGCGCATTTTACGGGCCGAAACTCGACATCAACGTTCGCGACGCGATCGGACGAAAATGGCAGCTGGGTACGGTGCAGGTCGATTTCGTGCTGCCGGGTCGTTTCGACTTGAAGTATCGCGGCGACGACGGTCGCGACCACACGCCGGTGATGATCCACCGGGCTCTGGCCGGATCGCTCGAGCGATTTTTTGCCATCGTCATCGAGCATTTCGGCGGCGCCTTCCCGGCGTGGCTGGCGCCGGTGCAGGCCGTACTCGTTCCCATTTCCGAAAATCAGCTGGACTACGCGCGCGACGCCGCGGCTCGTCTACACGGCATGGGGTACCGAATCGAGGTCGACGAGAGCAACGAAAAACTTGGGTACAAGATTCGTCACTGGAAGACGCAGAAGGTTCCATGCATCTTGGTCGTCGGGAAACAAGAAGCTGCCGACGGTATGGTGAACGTGAACGAACGTGGAATCGAAACCAAGCGTACGCTTTCGATCGAATCGTTCGCGGACGAACTGCGCGCCGCAGTCGAGGGAAAGCGATAATCGATGAAAGTTGACCTCCGCATCGCATTCGCGGCAATTGCCCTCGGACTGGCCGCCTGCCAAGGCCTCGATAGCGGCGGCATGGGCGGCATGGGTGGCGGCGGGATGATGGGCCCGCCGGTCTCTCAGCCCGGACCGATGGGAACCGGCGGCGACATGGAAGGGCCGACCGTCGGTGCGAACGGTCAGGCCGAACTGACGGCGCCCGGTGCGACCCTGGCGCCCAACCAAACGCAGTTCGCCGTAGGCGACGGTCCGAACGGCGTAAAGTGCCCGGTCGTCACACTGTTTAGCTGCGTCGTGAGTTTCAACATGCCCCCGCCGACGCCGCCGCCCTCGCCCGGCGCGAAGGCAACGGCCAAGCCGACGCCCAGCCCGACCCCAACGACGTCGCCCACGCCGTCCGCCGGCGCGAGCGACGATTCGGACGACAGCGGTGACGGCGATACCACGGCGTCGCCGACGCCGCCCGGAACGATCGTCCTGCAGATGGAGCCGCTGCCCAAGAGTTTGCCGGCCATGACCAACCCCGATCCGCGCGCCCTGCACGTCACCCCGCTGGTCGCCATCCGCCTGCAGAGCGACACCGATTTTGCGCTCAACGGCAACGCGGCCGTGACCTACACGCTCCCGCGTCAGCAAATCGCCGGCCGGTCGTTTGCGATTCAGTTGTATAGCGAAGCTGCCATCCACGGCAAACGTACCGATCAGATCCTCGGCACGTACACCAAGTCGACCGTCGGCGATACGACCGTGCAGTTCGCATTCACCACTCCGAAGGTGACGGTCAAGCGCGGGCAAATTTGGCTGCTCGCGCTGTACGGCATGCAGTTTCCGCCGGGCACGACTCCCACCCCGTCGCCCAATCCATCCGCGTCGGCATCGGCCGCACCATCCGCCAGCGCGTCGGCGCCGGCCTCCCCTTCCGCATCGCCGTAGCCGACGCGCGTGCTGAGCGCTTGGTCCGAGCTTAGCCCTTCGGCTCGCAAGACGTTCGTCGCCAGCTTTCTCGGCTGGACTCTCGATGCGTTCGACTTTTTTCTGCTCACGTTCGTCGTCGCTCGAATCGCCGCCGACTTTCAGCGCGGCATCGCCGAGGTCGCCGGCGCCATCACCCTGACGCTCGTCTGCCGCCCGATCGGCGCGCTGATCTTTGGCTGGATTGCCGACCGTTACGGCCGTCGTACGCCCCTGATGGTCGACATCGCCTTCTACTCGCTGATCGAACTCTTGACCGCGTTCTCACCCAACTTCACCGTCTTTCTCGTCCTGCGGGCGCTCTACGGCGTGGCGATGGGCGGCGAGTGGGGGCTGGGCGCGGCGATGGCGATGGAAGTGCTGCCGCCAAAGCGGCGCGGGCTTTTTAGCGGCGTTCTGCAGGAAGGCTACATGATCGGCTACCTGTTCGCGGGCGCCGCGTACTATCTGGTCTTTCATTTTGCGGGCGTCTTCGGACTCGAGCAGTGGAACTGGCGCATCCTGTTCGCCATCGGCGTCCTGCCGGCGATCTTGATTTTTTACATCCGCGCGCACGTTTCCGAATCGCCGGCCTGGCTGGCGGCCCGGGCGGCGCGCCCGTCACCCGCCGCGCGCGCGCCGGCCGGTTCGTTTTTGCGTTACTGGCCGCTGCTGCTCTACACGGTCGCGTTCATGTCCGCGATGAACTTCATGTCCCATGGAACGCAAGATCTGTACGCCACGTTCTTACAGAAGCAGCACGGCTTTACGCCCGCCGCCGTATTCGGGCTCTCGGTCGTCGCCGCGTTCGGCGCGATCGCCGGCGGCGTCGCCTTTGGAGCGCTCTCGGGTCGCTACGGCCGCCGGGCGTGCATTCTGGTATGCGCCGTGCTTGGAGCGGCTATCGTACCGCTGTGGGCGTTTGGCCAAACGATGGCGGCACTCGGCGTGGGCGCGTTTTGCATCCAGTTCATGGTGCAGGGCGCGTGGGGCGTGGTCCCCGCGCATCTTAACGAACTCTCCCCGTCCGGCGCACGCGGCACGTTCCCGGGCTTTACCTATCAGCTCGGGAACGCTGTCAGCGCCGGCGCCGCTCAAATGGAAGCCGCGTTTGCGCTCAAATTCCGCCTTCCGGGCGGCGGCGCCGACTATGGAAAAGCGATGGCCATCATCGCGCTGATCGTATTTTCCTGTGTCTTCGTCTTGACTGCGTTCGGCTATCTGGTCAAAAAGGAAAACCGCAACCAAGACTTTCTCGCGCCGGGAATTCCCGATTAGGTTTTGAGGCCCGGCGGGGGTACGCGCAGGAGCGGCCCGGAGGCTTTAAGGGTTACCGGCGTGCGCACGACGCCGTTCTCCATGTCGTTCCACGCCCGGGCGAGCAGGTTTCGCAGCGTGTACAACCGGTGCGTCGCTTCCGGGTCGGAGTAGAACGTCACGGGGATGCCGGCGCTACGCAAAAACACGGCGGTCGTAGTCGGATACTGGGTCGGAATGTTCTGATCTTTCGCGCCGGTCAAGATATAAAACGGCGTCCTGGGCAGCATCGCCGTGACCTCGTTCGACCGCGAGCCGAGCAGCGCGCCGGCAATCGACATGACCGCCGACCATCGGTCGGGGTGAATCGGCGCCACGGCGTATACCGAAAAACCCCCCATCGAATATCCGGCCAAATAACGTTTTCGCGGATCGATCGAAAAGGCTTGCGTGGCCGCGGCCAGCGCGTCGTACACGTCGCTTTCCGACCCACCGAAATCGTAGTACCCGCGTCCGTACGGGGCCACTACGATCGTGCCGGTTTCTTCCGCCAAGTCTTCCACGTATTGGCCGGCGATCAGCGACGACTCCGACTGCAGGCGCCCGTGAAGGAAGACGATCAGCGGCGCCTTACGGCCGGGAACGTACGAGTTCGGTACGTAGGCGGCGATCGGCTGCATCGTTCCGTCTTTCGACGACGCGATCAACGTTTCGCCGAGCCCGCGAATCGAGGTCAGCGGCCGGTACGACTGCGCCAGCAACTGCGTCGCGAGACTTAGGTCGAGCCGCGTCGCCCCATCGATAATGTGCGTCCAGACCTCGGGCGGGTAGCCGTCGGGCACGTTCCCGAGCAGATCCGCATCGTCGATCAGCCGCTGGTAGTAATCCATGGTCGTATCGCGGCCGGTAATTCTCGCGATCGTCGCGACGTTCGAGTAGTACGAGGCCGCCACCGAATGCAGCGTCTCTGGAACGGTTTCCGGCGCGGCGCCGACGAGGGCCAGCGCGACGGCGACGCCCGCCGCCAGGGTGCGAAGACTCATAACCTTACTTCAACCGCCGGCCGGTCTCCGCCGTGACGATAAAGCTGCTAGATCGTGAAGGCGACGATCTCGTTGTGCTCGCGGTGATTGGTCCAGAATCGCGATCCGTCGCTGGCCAGTGCCCGAGCGGCGAACGGCACGCGCGCCAGATCTTCGACGTTCGGCGCGCCGCCGTTGACGCTCACGCGACTGAGAAAGTAGTCGCTCGATTCCTCGTCGTCGGTCGTCAGCACGTAAAACGCGCCGTCGGCGTAGCACTGACCGCAGATTCCGCGCGGCAGCTCGATCGTGCGGACGACGCTTCCTTTTTCGTCGATGCCGAGAATGCGTTTGTTGTACCACTGGCTGACGTAGAGCCGCACGCCGTC
>DATCGB010000082.1:0-8870 GCA_036509155.1 Candidatus Tumulicola sp.
TCGAGCGTTTCGCGCGCGACCTCTTCACGCAAGTTCGACGCAAGGGTGATCTCCCCGAGTTCGGCCGGGGTCAGGCCGCGTTCGCGCAAGGCGGCCAGCACGGCGGCCTCCGCCGGCGGCGGCGCTCCGTCGTGCGTCGGCAGCGGGAGGCTCTCAACGTAACCGCCGCCTAACAGCGTTTTGGGCGACGGCCGGCGCACGATGAAGCGCACGCCGGGAAACGCGACCGTGCCGCCGCGCAGGTGGAGCTCGGCACGCACCTCCTCCACCCCTTCGGGCACGCGTTCGAACGTCAGCAGCCCGAGGATTTCGGCCGAGCCGAGGTACGCGCGCACGGGCGTTCGCCGCCGTAGAAGCGCGACCGCGCCGGCGACCGGCGTAAAACGTACGACGAAACTCGAACGCGCGCGAAACTCGGAACTCACGACGACTTCACCGCGGGCGATCTCGTGATGGCCGATCCCACTAAGGTTGAGCGCGACCCGCGAACTCGCAACGACGCGCGCGCGCGGACGGCCGAAAACTTCGATGCCGCGCACGCGCGCCGGCTTCCCGCTCGGCTGGAGCGAAAGCACCGCGCCCGTCGCGATGCTGCCTTGCACGAGCGTTCCCGTAACGATCGTCCCACGGCCGGGCAGCGCGAAGACGCGATCGATCGGCAGGTATGCGGGCGCGCTCGCATCGGCTTGCGGCAGCGCGCGAAGGGCGTCGGCGAGGCGCGCGCGCAACTCGGCGAGCCCTTCACCGCTGGCGCTCGAAACGCCGACCAGCGGCGCGTCCTGGGCCGGCGTCCCACGCAATCCGGCGACGATGCGGGCGTATGCCGGTTCGCGCATCTCGACCGAAACGAGGTCGATCTTCGTAACCGCGACGACCATCCGGCGCACGTTGAGATAGCGCAGAATGTCGAGGTGCTCGAGCGTCTGCGGCATCACCCCTTCGTTGGCGTCGATCGCTAGAAGCACCACATCCATGCCGGCCGCACCGGCCAGCATGTTGTGCAGAAGGCGCTCGTGTCCGGGGACGTCGACGATTCCGGCCTCCAGGCCGTCGTCGAGCGACAGGTGCGCGAAGCCCAAATCGAGCGTCATGCCGCGCAGCCGCTCTTCGAGCCATCGGTCCGGATTCGTTCCCGTGAGCGCGGCGACCAGCGCCGACTTTCCGTGATCGACGTGACCGGCCATGCCGACGATCGGCATCAGCCCACAGGCTTGACGCGATAGGCGTCGAGAATTTCGCCGGCCGCCCGAAATCCCGACTCCGCCCCGCCTTCCATGAACCCTTGATTCGCCATCGAGGTGTGCTCGCCGGCGAAGTGCACGCGCCCCTGCGGCAGGGGTTCGTGTCCGGCGATCGTCGTGCACTGACCGACGAGCCAGCACGAATAGCTCGCAAGAATGTTCGGATCGGCCTGCGCGTTGCCGAGCGTCGCCTTTCCGTTCCACGCCGGCGAGACGCCCGGCCAAATCTTGTCGAGCTGTTGAAAGTAGTCGCGAACGTGGCGGCGGACGGCATCCGATTCCTCAATGCGCGCGTACGGAATCGGCGGCGTGTCCACCGCCGGGCCGGCGGTAAAGACCTCGATCAGACCGTCGCGGCCCGGTTGGCCGAGCGAGAAATCCAGCGCGCTCTGCGAAGGCAGCGTCGTCCAAATCTGCCCGCTGGTGGGTTCGGGCCACCGGCCGCGCGGCATCCACGCGCGGCGATCGAACTGCAGGTGCAGCTTCGTGTGGTATCCGTATCCGAGTTCGTCGATCGCGCGCGTTTTGGCGGCATCGAATCCCGCGCCGGAATAATCGACGCCGCGCAGCACGATGAACGGAATCGCAAGCACCACGCGGTCGGCCCGAACCTTTTCGGTTTTTCCGCCGCCGGCATCGAACGTCAGCTCGTACGATCCGGCCGGGCGCCGATTGATGGCGGCCAAACGCCGGCCGAATGTAATGCTGCCGGCCGGAAGCCACTTGGCGATGGCTTCGGGCAACGATTGACTACCGGCGGCAAAGATGTATTTTTGATCCGAAGATCCCAAGACGTTCATTTCGTGGTTCGACCGATAGTGGCGCTGTTCGCCGAGCTGCACGACGAGGTTGACGGCGCTCAACTCTTGAGCCGTCCGACCGTACTCGTTCCAATAAGCAACCTCGATCAGCCGGCCGAGCTGCGATGTGGAGCCGCCGGGAACGTATTTGACGACCCAATCGTGCAAGCTCATCGCATCTAAGCGGCGGGCTTCCGGGGTGGCGCTAGCGTAGGTCGTCAGGTCGTCGAGCTTCCCGAGCTGCGCTTGCATGATCGGATAAATCTTGGCAAAGTCGCGATCGGCGTCGGCCATCGGATAATAGCGCCCGTCGATATAGCAGGTGTCGCGCGAATGCGGCGGTCGCGGCGCGATCGTGTCGAGCAGCGCCAGGCCAAAGCGTTTCGCCAGCCGATGCATGTTAACGTGCAGCGTGTCCACCATCGCGCCGCACCACTCGGTATGCTGCCCGTCGTTCCAATACGCGCGTTCCGAATGCATTCGACCGCCGACCCGTGACGACGACTCGTAAACCGTCGCATCGATGCCGGCGTCGCGCAAACGCATCGCGGTGACGAGGCCGGCGATACCGGCGCCGACGATAACGACCTTTTCGCGGCCGCGAGCCGGCGAACTCCCGCAGGCGACGAGTTGCGGAATCGCCGCGGCCCCCAGCGTCGCCAAGCCCGCGGCCCGTAAAAAGGTACCCCGATTGGGGTGGCGGCCGGCGGCGACGTGCCGCAGCGCGCGAAAGAGCGGAGTTCTCGGCAAAACGGCAATCCTCGTGAAGCGCCGGCTACTTTTTTTGGACCGTATTTTCAAAAACGGTGGTAGAATCGTGTTCGGCATACGTTTTCTCGTTTGCCTGCGAGCGATTACACTTGAAGAACGGTGCCTCCTTGAGAGCGTTCGTTCGCGAAGGGAAGTGGGGTCGGTTGTCAAGTTCGAGCATTACCGGCGCCTCGCCGGACCAGCGGCGCGAGTCAAACGTCGCCCGCGGGGTTGCGACGGCGCACCCGCTGTTCGTCGATCGCGGGAGCGGCGCGTTCATGTGGGACGCCCAGGGGCGGCGTTACTTCGATTTCGTGGGCGGCATCGGCGTGCTCAACGTCGGTCACACCCATCCCAAAGTCGTGGCGGCGATCGCCGAACAGGCCGCCCGTTTGACGCACGCCTGTTTTCAGGTCGCGATGTACGAGCCATACGTCGCGGTCGCCGAAGCGCTCAACCGCCGTGCGCCGGGCTCGTCGCCCAAGAAGACGCTGCTGCTTTCGACCGGCGCCGAGGCGACCGAAAACGCGGTAAAGATCGCCCGCGAATATACCCGCCGGCCGGCCGTCATCGCCTTCCGGCACGGTTATCACGGGCGCACGCTGCTGGCGCTTTCGATGACCGGCAAGGACGCGCCGTACAAGCAGCACTTCGGCCCGTTCTGCAGCGAAGTTTACCACGCCCCGTTTCCGTACGAGCATCGCGGCATGACGACCGAGCTTGCGTTATCGGCCCTCGACGACATATTTGAAAGCACCGTTGCGGCGGATCGCGTTGCGGCGATCATCTTCGAGCCGGTTCTCGGCGAAGGCGGTTTCGTTCCGGCGCCGCCCCGCTTCGTAACCGAGTTACGCCGTCTGACCGCGCAACGCGGCATCGTGCTGATCGCCGACGAAGTGCAAACCGGAATCGGCCGTACGGGCAAGTTTTTCGCATGCGAACATTACGGCATCGAGCCGGATCTTATCGCCGTGGCTAAATCGTTAGCCGGCGGCTTGCCCCTCGCGGCCGTTACCGGCAAAGCGGAAATTATGGACGCGCCCGAGCCCGGCGGCCTCGGCGGAACGTTCGCCGGAAACCCAATCGCGTGCGCGGCGGCGCTGGCGGTCTTCGAAATCGTCGACGACGCATTTTTAGCACGCGCTCGCGAGGTCGGCGCGCGGCTCGAGGCGGCGCTGCGCGCGCTGCAGTCGCGTTTCGCGCAGATCGAAGACGTGCGCGGCCTCGGCCCGATGGTCGCGATGGAGTTGAGTTCCGGCGCCGAGCGGGTCGTGGAAGCGGCCCGCGAACGCGGCCTGCTCTTGATGCTCGCCGGAAAACGCAACGTCATACGTATGCTGGTTCCACTAGTCATCGACGACGGCGATCTGACCGAGGCGCTCGCCATACTCGCGTCGAGTACGCAAAGCGCACTCGGCCCGCAAACGACACGAGGTACCTAAAAATTCCGAGCGATAAAGAACGCGAAGTCTACGAGTACACGCAGCGAGTCTTGGACCTGATCGACACGCGTCAGATCACGCCCGCCGAAGCCGACTGGATCGCGCGGGAAACGGTTGACGGTTTTCGCGATCACATCAATCCGGGTTTTCTGGAATATCGCAAAGCCACCAACGCCGCCGATGCGCAAGCCGTGGTCGAGTGGTCCGACGCCGGACCCAACTCGTACCGCGACATCCGCGGGCGCGAATACATCGACTGTTTGGGCGGCTTCGGCATATTCAACGTCGGGCACCGTCACCCCAAAGTCGTCAAGGCGGTCGCCGACCAGCTCCGCCGCCAGCCGTTGCACAGCCAAGATTTACTCGACCCGCTGCGCGCCATGCTCGCCAAAGCCTTGGCCTTAATCGCGCCTCCCGGCCTCGAGTTCGCGTTCTTCTGCAACAGCGGGACCGAAGCGGTCGAGGGCGCGCTCAAACTCGCGCGCGCCTACGACGGTTCGAAGCAGACGATCGTGGCCGCGACCAAAGGCTTTCACGGAAAGAGCTATGGATCGCTTTCGGCCAGCGCCAAAGCCGAGTTCCGCCGGCCGTTCGGGCCGATGCTGCCGAACATCGAACACGTGCCGTTCGACGATCTGCCGGCAATGGCCGACATGATGACGTCGTGCAAGGCGGTCGGCGAAGACGTCGGCGCGGTTTTGCTCGAACCGATTCAAGGCGAAGGCGGCGTCAACATCCCTTCCGACGCCTACCTCCCGGGCGTGCGCGCGCTGTGCGACCGGTTCGGTGCGCTGTTAATTCTCGACGAAGTCCAGACCGGCATGGGCCGAACGGGTAAGATGTTCTGCTGCGAGCACTACGGCGTCGCGCCCGACCTGATGTGTTTGGCCAAGGCATTCGGCGGCGGCGTCATGCCGGCCGGCGCGGTGATCGGCCGGCGCGACGTGTTCGCGCGACTCTTCGACAACCCGTTCCTGCACACGTCGACCTTCGGCGGGAACCCCCTGGCCTGCGCGGCCGCCTTGGCGACGATCAACGTCCTGATCGAAGAACGCCTGCCCGACCGCGCGGCCAAGATGGGCGAGCGTATGCTCGCGGGCCTTCGGCGCGCGGTGGTAGGGCACGAAGACGTGGTCGTGGACGTTCGGGGCAAAGGTTTGCTGATCGCGCTCGAGTTCTGTGACGATACAACGGGTTTCGAACTCGGTAAGCGCATGCTCGATCGCGGCGTCCTGGTTTCTGGAACGCTCGTCAACGCCCGAACGATTCGCGTCGAGCCGCCGCTGACGATCGCGGAGGAACAAGCCGACTACGTATGCCAAGCTCTCGCCGATAGTTTAAACTCGATGTCCGGCCCAACCAAAACGGAAGTATAGACATGCAGACCGTCCCCCCGCCTTCCCCGATCGACCCGAGCGCGATCCTGCGCAACCTGCCGCGGATCGACGGAACGATTCCGATGTACGTCGACGGCCGCTGGAAACTCGCCGAAGGCGGGACGACGCGCGACCTCGTCAACCCGTCCAACGGCGAAACGATCGCGGCGGTGGCCGAGGGCGGGCAAAGCGATGCGGAGCTGGCGATCCGATCCGCGCGCAAAGCTTTCGACGAAGGTCCGTGGGGCTCGATCGGCGCGGCCGACCGCGCGGCGCTGTTGCACAAGGTTGCCGACGCGATCGACGCCCATCGCGACGAGTTCGTCCGCATCGACACGCTCAACAACGGCAAACCGCTGCGCGAGTGCGAGTACGATGCGATCGATGCCGCCAACTGCTTTCGGTACTACGCGGGGCTCTCGACCAAACCGCACGGCCAAACGTTTGAGGTCCCCGGGCCGTCGCAAAGCTTTACCGTTCGCGAGCCGATCGGCGTCTGCGGCCAGATCGTTCCGTGGAACTATCCGCTGCTGATGGCGGTCTGGAAACTCGCGCCGGCGCTCGCCGCCGGCAACGTGTGCGTGCTCAAACCGGCCGAGCTTACGCCGCTGTCGGCGCTGCGTCTGGCGGCGATCTTCGAGGAACTCGAGTTTCCGGCCGGCGTCGTCAACGTCGTGCTGGGTGCGGGCGCCACCGTAGGACACGCCATCGCGGCCAGCCCGCTAGTCGATAAGATCGCCTTTACCGGCGGCACCAAAACGGGGCGCAGCGTCATGCAGGCGGCCGCTTCGAACTTGAAGCGAATTTCGCTCGAACTAGGCGGCAAGTCCCCCAACGTCGTGTTCGCGGACGCCGATTTCGAGGTGGCCGTCGACTACGCGCTGTTCGCCATTTACGCCAACGCCGGACAGGTGTGTTCGGCCGGCTCGCGGCTGCTGCTCGAAAAGCCGCTGCACGATCGGTTTCTGGAGCGGCTCGTCGAACGCGCTAAAAACATTCGCGTCGGCGACGGCTTCGATCCGCGTACCGAGATGGGGCCGATCGTTTCGCCGGTGCATCGCGAACGCGTCGAATCCTACATCGAAACGGGCATCCGGGAAGGCGCCCGACTTCTCTGCGGCGGCGAACGCCTGATGGGCCCGCTCGCCGCGGGCAACTTTATCGAGCCGACGATCTTCGACGACACGGATCCGCAGATGCGCGTCGTCCGCGAAGAGATCTTCGGCCCGGTGCTGGTCGTGCAGACCTTCGAGGACGAAGCCGACGCAGTTCGCGTAGCGAACGACACCGTCTACGGGCTCGCCGGCGCGGTGTTCACGCGCGACGCTGCCAAGGCTCATCGGGTCGTTCGCAAAATGCGCGCGGGCATCACGTGGATCAACACCTTCCACCCGACGTACAACGAAGCACCCTGGGGCGGCTACAAGCAATCCGGATTCGGCCGCGAGCTGGGCACCTACGGCTACGATGCATACACCGAAGTAAAGCAAATCAACGTCAATCTCGACGTCGCGTCTTCGGGCTGGTTCGAGGACGACCGGCGCTCGCAGTAACGCTTGCAATAACGCTGTCGTCCTCTTCCGGCGCGATCGTGCGCAAGTCGAAGAGCAGCCGTCCGTCTTCAATACGCGCGACGATGGCCGGATTTTCGCCGCGCAGCTTCGCCGCCAGCCGATCCGGGTGCGACGCCGGCAGGGCGACCGCGACCGACGGAACGCGCGCCTGCGGAAGCGCGCCGCCGCCGACGTACGCGTCGCTGTCGACGACGCTCGAGCCCGGCATCGCCGCGAGATACGGTTTGGCACGCTCGCGCAGCTCGTCCGGCGTCGCCGCGAGCATCCGGTAGAGCGGAATCCGGTTTCGCGACGAGCGGTCGCGATGCAGGTGCAGCGTCGCCCCGAGCGCGGCGAGCGTCATCTTGTCGACCCGCAGCGCGCGCAGCAGCGGGTTGCCGCGCAGGCGCGCGATCAAACGGGCGCGCCCGACGATGACGCCGGCCTGCGGGCCGCCGAGCAGCTTATCGCCCGAAAACGTTACGAGGCCGATGCCGTCGTCCAACGCTTCGCCGACGGTCCGCTCGTGCGGCAATCCGTACTCGCTCAAATCCGTCAGCGCGCCGCTGCCCAAATCCTCGACGACCGTGACCCCCGCGCGCCGCCCCAGGGCCGCGAGTTCCTGGCCGCCCACATCGCACGCGAAGCCTTCGATCCGATAGTTCGAGGGATGCGTGCGCAGCAGCAACGCGGTGCGCGGCGAGAGCGCGTTCTCGTAGTCGCGCAGGTAGACGCGATTCGTCGTACCCACCTCGCGCAAGGTCGCGCCGCTGCGTTCGAGCACTTCGGGAATGCGAAAGCCCCCACCGATTTCGACCAGCTGACTGCGCGCGACGATCGCTTCGCGCCCCTTGGCAAACGTATCGAGAACCAACAAAACGGCGGCCGCGCCGTTGTTTACCACCAGCGCATCCTCGGCGCCGGTTACGTCGCGAATCGGCGCGGTCACGCGGTCGTAGCGCGAGCCCCGCTCGCCGGCGGCCAGGTCGTACTCGAGATTCGAATACCCGTGGGCGAGCCCCTCGACCGCCGCCAAAGCCTCGGGCGCGAGCGGCGAGCGGCCGAGGTTCGTATGGACGAGAATCCCGGTCGCATTGATCGCCGGGATCATGCCCTGCAAGCCGATGGCGCGCAAGCGTTCGACGACGGCGGCGACGATCGCATCGTAGGACTGCGAGCCTCCGGATGCACGCGCGCGGTCGAGCACTCGCTCCACCGCACGTCCGATCGTTTCTGGCCCGAGCGTCGCGCCGTATTCCACGACGTCGCGCGCTTCGAGCAGGCGGTGCACGGCCGGCAGTCGCCGGAGGCGCTCGTCCACTCGACCGCCTGCGCCCCTGAGCTCCTAGGCTACGTGTTTGCTGAGCATCGACGTGATGACGTTCTCGGGAACGTACCCAACGATGCGGTCAACCGGCTTACCATCCTTGAACAGGATCAGGCAGGGGATGCCCGAGACCTGATACTGGCCGGCCAGGCTGGGATTGTCGTCGGTGTTTAGTTTGACGAATTTCGCCTTGCCCGCATGCGCCGACGCGATCTTCTCCACGACCGGGCCTAGCATCTTACACGGCCCGCACCAGGGAGCCCAAAAATCTACCAGCACGGGCTGGTTGTGACCGAGGACTTCGGTCTGAAAATCCGTCGCGGAAACGTCTGCTAATGCGCTCATAACTCTTGTGTCGATTCCTCCGATGCTGGGACTCGG
>DATCGB010000083.1:0-2473 GCA_036509155.1 Candidatus Tumulicola sp.
GGTCGCAACGTGCAACTCCGACGATCCCCCGTACTTCGGCGGCTATATCGGCGACAATTTTCGCGAAAGCGCCGCCGCACTCGGCCTGACCGACGCGGAATTGATCGCGCTCGCACGCAATTCGTTCGAAGCTTCGTTTATCGACGATTCGGCACGCGAACGTTACATCGGAGAGATCGATTCGTTCGTTAGATAGAACGCTTGCCGGCATCGTTCCGGCGGCTTTGTTTCTTTATGCGTGCCACCGGACGAGGGTGAGCACGCCGACGATCAATTCCAGCGCGATGAGTACGATGATGATGAGTTCGAGGAATTCGTCACGGCGATTGCGCGCCTGATCGCTGACGAAGCGATACATGTCGCCGACGCTGGCAATTTTGGTATCGATCTGGCGTTGCCAATCCGCGAGGCTGAGGCGCTTTGCAGCCGCGCGATAGATGCGCGCGTAGTACGCGTCGCCGACGACCTTGAGGGCGTTGCTGGAGCGGTCGATGAGTTCGAGTACGTCGACCAGCAAATAGCGCAGCGTTGCCGCCTGCTCGGCTTCGCGGCGGCCGTTGAGCGAACGGCCGGGGGTGCCGGGCTTCATCTTATAGATCGCGTCGAGTTCGCTATCCAGCAGCGTATCGTACGTGCGCAGTTCGATAAGCTGAGAGTTGGCGAACTCGAGGATGTCCTCGATCGCCCGCGCGCTTTCGCCGCGGTCGTAGATAAACGCCGTATCCCACTGCACGATCGTGAGATCGTCTTCGTAGTAAGAAAATCGCACGCGCAGCGCTTCCTCGGCTTCGCCGGCGGAGAGTCGCGCGCGTTCGCCGAGCAGCAGGCATGCGAGCGCGGAGGCGTGATCGGCGAGCAGACTTTGGGCGTCGACCGATTCCGTAAACCGGTCGATTTCGATCGTGAAGTAATCTTCGATCAACGGTTCGTGGCGATCGTCGAGCGCGGAGGCGATCTCGTCGCACAGGCGCGCGCCGGTCTGCGCCGCATACTGCGCGATCCGCTCGTCGGTGCGGACTCGCTCCGCCAGGGCAACCAAGCCGTCCCACGTTCCCGAGGCGTCGAACGTGAGGCGCAGCGAAATCACGCCGTAGTCGAAGTACTTCACACGAACGTCGCAGCGCAGGTCCCCGATCGTCGCTTCGGTCAGGCGCCCGGCAAGCGGGGGCAGTGGAAACTGCAGGTAGGCGGGCGACGTGTGCGGCCGAAGCGGAAATTCCGCTGGTGCGAGGCCTTTGGCGGCATCGGCGCCCATGGCGGCTAGGTCGATCGTGTCGGCGACGTCGAGCAGGTAGTACGCACGCACCACGCCGTTCGCGATTTCTAGCATCGGATATCCGTTAAGGTCCCGACGGGGACTTCCCTGGCCGCCACGAATTCGTCAAAGCATGAATGGATTGTGGAAGACCCTCGGAGCGGTCGCGCTTTTCGCGCTGCTCTTCCCCGCGGCCGCGGGCGCTCAGCAGGCGTCGCTGCCTCCGGCCGGCATCACGGTCGTCGGCACGGGAACCGCAACGGTGGCCGAGTGGGTGCAGGAAGTGAACCTTCGCTATACGCCCCCGGCCGCAAGTGCTTCCCAATATGAAGCGTGTGCGAATGCGATCGCCGCGCTCGGCGAGACGATACACGCGGCGGGTATTCCCGCGAGCGCGCTGGTCGCGTCGGCAACCGTTTATACGAGCGGTGCGGCGAGCATCGTTGCAATGGGAAGCTCGAATGCCGCACCGGTGGCTCTGGCCCGCGTCGACGTACCCCCGGCCTCGATCGCACGCTTCATCGCCGTCACGAAAAAGAACGGCTGGAAGGCGGCGGCGCGTCTCGTTCCGCGCGATCTCGCCGCCGCGAGAGATTCGGCGTACAAAGCCGCCTACGCGGACGCACACGCTCGGGCGGAAAGCATTGCGGCGGCCGACGGGCATCACCTCGGAAAACTGCTCAACGTAACGCCGGCTTTGGGTGACTACTTCGGCTCGCTGACGTCGTCGGTCGCTTCGATTTTCGAGACGTTGGGTAAAGGATCGATGCTGAGCGGCGGAGTTCCAGAGATCGCGCAGTCCGCAACGTTTACCTTCGAAATCACGCCTTAGCAGACGGAAAGCCATGAACGTCGACAAGATGACCGAGCGCGTCGGTGACGCGCTTAATAATGCCTACACCCGTGCGCTGCACGAGCACAACACGCAGACGGCGCCCGAACACATGATGGCCGCGATGTTGGATCAGGAGCGCGGCATCGCGCCCGACGTCATCGCAAAAGCCGGCGCCGACCCGAAAGCCTTCGCTCGCGCGATCGACGATGCGATCGGCAAACTTCCGCGTCTTTCGGGGGCAAACGCCGATAGCGCGCAGGTGACGTTGTCGCCCGACCTCGCGCGGATCATGAGCGTGGCCGAGACCGAGGCGAAAACGCTGCAAGACGACTACACGTCGGTCGAGCACGTGCTGCTCGCGATGGCGCAGTCGAGCGGCGCGA
>DATCGB010000084.1:0-8651 GCA_036509155.1 Candidatus Tumulicola sp.
GTGCGACTTCGGCAAGCCCGCGAGCGCGATCAACTCGACGGCATCCGGACTTCGGGCGCGCCAGCGGGCGTACAGACGGCGGATCGCGCGATTGTCCACCGCGGCTTCGCGGGCGTTGGTCACTAGCACCACGCGAGCGGCCGACGGTCCGCGCGTGGCGGCCTCCGACAGCAGTCCGCGCGAGATGCGGTACGCGTGCGCGATCGCGTGCGTCGCGTAACGGGGATACCCGTGGGCCGGCATCTGCCGCTCGCGCAAGATCGGATCCCACCAATGAAATCGGTTTGGAAGGCGCAGCAGCACTTCCGAAAGTCCGGGCATGAGCGCGCCCGGAATCCACGCCACGCCGAAAAACGGGGCGATCGCAACGCACCGTTCCAGCTCGTAATGCTGGGCGCTCCAAGCAGCCAGCAACCCCCCCAGCGAAAACCCCGCAACCGTGACGCGGTCGCCCAGTTCGCGCGCGATCGCGACATACTCGTCGACGGCCGCGTACAGATCGTCGGGCCGAAGCTGCGCCAGCGCCGGCGATAGGCGGTCGGCGTGACCGTGCCGCGGCAGCCGCGGGACGAGGACGTTGTGTCCGCGCGAAAAAAGCTCGAGTGCGAACCGTTCGAACTGCGGCGGGCTCGAACTCATCCCGTGCAGCAGCACGATCGCGCGCGGACGTCGCTCCTCGTGCAGGTGAACGATCGTACGGCCCTTGTCGCCGACGGCGGGATGATCCCGTGCCAGAAGGCGGTCGAGCCGATGCCAAGAGGTTCCCAAGGGAAGCGTCCTTAAGTCATTGCGGCAAGTGTTCCTCGAACGCGGGCGATTTGCGCCCCCGCGGTCCCAGTCCCCGGACCGGTAAACACACGCGGCGCCTTGGAAACGACATGCAGCAGGCACTCTCGGAACGCGCCCACGACCTCATCGCTCTGGAGACGCGCCACGGCGCGCACAACTATCATCCGCTCGACCTGATCGTCGATCGCGCGCAAGGCGTGTGGTTGTGGGACGTGGACGGCAAAAAGTATCTCGACTGCATCAGCGCCTACTCGGCCGTCAATCAGGGACACTGCCACCCGCGCATTCACGCCGCCCTCATCGAGCAATCGAAAAAAGTGACGCTCACGTCGCGCGCGATGCGTAACGACCGGATGCCGGGGTTTCTGGAAAAACTCACGCGGCTGTGCGGTTTCGACATGGCCCTGCCGACCAACACCGGCGTCGAGGCGGTCGAAACCGGCATCAAGCTGGCGCGCCGCTGGGGTTATGCCGTTAAGGGCATTCGTCCGGGTGCCGCCGAGATCGTCGTCTTTTCGGACAACTTTCACGGGCGTACGCTCGCCGCGATCAGCGCCAGCACGACGCCCGAATACCGCAAGGATTTCGGGCCGTTCGTTCCCGGCTTCGTGTCCGTTCCGTTCGGCGATGCCGACGCGCTCGAACGCGCGATCAAGCCCGAAACCTGCGCGATTCTCATCGAACCCATTCAGGGCGAGGGCGGCGTCAACGTTCCGCCGGAGGGCTATCTCAAACGCGCGTGGGCGCTCTGCCGCGAACACCGGGCGCTCTTCATCGCCGACGAAATCCAAACCGGATTCGGCCGCACGGGCGACTTTTTCGCATGCGACTACGACAACCTCAAACCCGACATTCTTCTGGTGGGCAAAGCGCTGGGGGGCGGGTTTTACCCGGTTTCGGCGGCGCTCGCGGACGCGCCGCTCATGAATCTCTTCCAGCCCGGCGAGCACGGCAGCACGTTCGGCGGTAATCCGCTGGGCTGCGCCGTTGCAGAAGCCGCGCTCGACGTGCTCGTCGACGAACGTCTGGCGACCGCAGCGCGCTATGCGGGAGCGAAGATCGTGCAGGGCTTGCGCGCGATCGCATCGCCACTCGTCAAGGAGATTCGCGGACGTGGCCTACTGATCGGCATCGAACTGACGATTCCGGCGCGCCACCTGTCCGACAAACTGCTCGAACGCGGCGTCGCCGCCAAAGACACGCACGCGATGGTCCTGCGAATCGCGCCTCCGCTGGTCATCGACGATGCCGCGATCGATTATCTCTTGGAGCGTTTCCGCGACGCGCTGGCCGCGCTCTAAGCGCGCGGCTTGACGACTTCCGAGAGGCGGTCGGAGGTTTTCTCAAGGCGCTCCAAGTGGGGATAGCGCGGCCCGCCGTAGTACCCCAGCGAGATCGTTCGGTAGACGTCGCCGTGCCGCACCAGCAGCGCGACCGGCGCGTGCGTTTTGGCCGCCTCGTCGAGCGCGGCGACGAGCGCGTCGGTCGAGTAGGAGCGGCCGTCGACCGCGACGATCGTGGTGGCGATGCCGAGGCTCGCATTCCACGCCGGCGATCCCTGGCGCACGTCGGTCACCATCCCGTCGTTTGCCGCGAAGCCTAACGAATACCAGAAGTTGCTCGCCGGCACCCAATGCGAGGGTTTGCCGGTATAGACGAGCTTCCACCCGTCGGCCGTAAAACCGTCGGGCGGATGGATCGCGATGTCGTCGACCCAGGTGTGAAAAAAACCGGCCCAGTCGTAAGCGACGACGGCATTTAGGCCGGCGATGACGTCGGCGCGGTCGTAGGTCACGACGATCGGTCCGGTGTTCTCACCGCCGCCGAAAAACGCGCGGGCGAACGTGTCGAGCGACGCTTTGTCGCCGGTTTTCTGGCGGATGATGCTGTCGGCTTCGAGCCACATTAGTTCGCTCTCGGAGTAGAAGTCCTCGCCGCGGCGCTCCGCACCGTAACCGCGCGGGGCCATGTAAATAAACGGACCCGAGGTCGCGGTATCTCCCAACGATCGCCAGCGGCGCCCCGGCTGGTTGTCGTAATACGCGTACAGTGCGGCGACGTGATCGGGATACGTGTCGGCCTTACGGATGCCGTCGCGCCACGACATGACGTTGCCGTAAAACTGCGTCATCCCCTCGTATACCCACAGCAGCGAATCGTCGTAGGCGATCTGAAGGTTGGGCCGATACAGTCCCGCGGGCATGCGGTACTTCCCGTCCCACGAGTGGTTGAACTCGTGGGAAAGCAGGTCGCCGCCGCGATCCAACGACGCGAGATCGGTCAGATAGTCGCCTCCGGTGCCGTCGTCGCTCGACTCGTGGTGTTCGATCCCTTCGCCCGGCATCGCGTCCGAAAGCGTCAGCAGAAAATTGTAATTGCGCCAGTGGCGCACCCCGTACGTCGCCAGCATTTCTTTCACGAGCTTCTTGTAGTGGTCGACGGTCGCGTCGCTCGCGTCCAGCTCGGCGGGCGTATCCGCAAACGCGTTGAGGTAGGCCGACGCGTCACCGTCGTGCCAAAGCAGCCAGCGCTTGTAGTTGATCCCGGCGTCGAGCGGCGAATCGATCAAGTGCTCGAGCGAAACGTCGTCGAACGACACGACGTTGCCCGCCCGCCGCGCGCCCGTCAGCGCCGTCGCGAAGTGCCAGTCGTCTCCCGGCAAAACGATCGAGGGTTTGAATATCGTGTTAGCAATCGTGCCGGTCGAGGGATAGAGCAAGTTCTGATCCCACGTTATCACCAGGATGTTCGGCGTGGCCAGTCGCGACGAGGCGTACTGCCCGAAGGTGGCGCCAAGATAGGTGGCGTCCACGTCGATCGAACTGACGCCGGCCGGCACGTCGACGTCGAAAGCGAACAGATCGCGCGGTTCGCGGCGCCACGGGAGAATCGTGTTGCCGCTGTGAATCGTCAGCCCGGCGAAGTTGGCGATCGGCCCGACGGGCTGATGCTGCCCCGGAATCCACTTCGGATAGTAGAGCACGAGTTTCCCCGGCTGGACCGGAATCGTTTCGCGGGTAAACGCGACGTTTTGGGCCGGCGCCTTCGAAACGTCGACTTGCAGAACGATCGGCGCGCCGGCGGCCTGCGCCCGCCCGCATGCTCCGACGAACAATGCGCCGGCCAAAAGCCCGAGTGCGCGATTTGACAACCAGCCGGCCATCTTACACCCCCGAACCGCTTTTTCAAAACCAGCGCGCCCTCATCCTCGAATCCTAGCCGGGCGTCCAAGCGGCCGCCCGCTCATCGCTCCTCCGGCCTTCGCCGTTGACACTCCCCCTGCCGGGCGTGATATGCTCGGCGAGCCGAAGTAGTCTCCCGCAAGGGCGGCTCACCGGATGCCCGCGGGCGATCCGGTCTTCACTCGAGGGGCCGTCGGCCGGTTCCGCGCAGTGGGGTTGCTTCGGCAACGCCATTTTTGTTTTTTTGGGAGGACATGCCATAGCACGACCGCTACGCATCAACGATCAGATCCGCATTCGTTCGGTCCGGGTGATCGACGAAAACGGGGAACAACTCGGGATTCTGCCGACCGAAGACGCGCTCGCGCGAGCTCGAACGGCCGGTCTCGACCTAATCGAAGTCTCGCCGACGGCCCAACCGCCGGTATGCAAAATCGCCGACTACGGTCGTTTGAAGTACGAGCAGTCGAAAAAAGACAAAGACGCTCGTAAAAAGCAGCGCCACTTCGAGCTCAAGGAAGTCAAGCTGCGGCCAAAGATCGAGACGCACGATTACGAGACGAAGGCGCGCATGGCGGAACGCTTGCTGCTCGACGGAAGCAAGATCAAAGTAACGATCATGTTCCGCGGGCGAGAAATTACGTACACGTCCTTCGGACGAAAACTGCTCGATCGCATGGCCGAGGATATGGCTCCCTTGGCCGCGATCGAACGCGAACCGCGACTCGAAGGTCGCAACATGTTTATGATTTTGGCGCCGCGTGCGACGCCGTCGGGGCCGCCGAAGTTCTCGATTCATCGCGAGAAGGAAGCCGACAAAGACGAACAGCCGGTCGCGCATGACGAACCCGGCGAGAACGAGGCCGATAACGAGGCCGATATGGAGGAACAGACCAGTGCCTAAAATTCGAACCCATCGAGGAACCGCCAAGCGCGTCAAGGTGACCGGTACCGGCAAGCTGCTGCACCGTCACCAGTTCAGCGGCTGCGGACACATCCTCAGCAAGAAAACGCGCAAGCGCAAACGTAAATTTCGTAAGGACCAGCCGACGTTCAAAGGCGATTTCAAGCGCCTAGCGCCGACGATTCCGTATTTAGTCTGAGGAGGGCTTCGAAACATGGCACGCATCAAACGTGGGGTTCACGGCCTCAAGCATCGTCGCAAGGTCATGAAGCTCGTCAAAGGCTTTCGCGCGGCCCGGCGGCGTAACTACCGCGTCGCAAACGAAGCGCTTCTAAAATCGCTGGCGTATGCATTCCGCGACCGGCGCGTGCGCAAGCGCGACTTCCGATCGCTATGGATCAGCCGCATCAACGCGGCCGTTCGCCGCGAGGGTCTTTCGTATTCGACCTTCATAAACGGCCTGAAGAAATCCGGCGTGAGCCTCAACCGCAAGGCGCTGGCCGAACTCGCGATCTCGGATCGAGCCGCGTTCGGCACGCTCATGAACCTCGCCAAACAAGCCGTCGGGAAGTAAATCACATCCGCTAGCCCGCTTCGCGGCGTTCTTTTGAGATGAGCGCGCTGGCGTGGGATCTGCTTCCAGGCTCCGGGCGCCCGGAGCGTCGAACGCTTGGGCTCATGCTCGATTCGGGCGCCGGCGAAGAGGCCTTGGCGGCGGGATTCGCCGCCCACGAACGATGGGCGTTCGACGAAGCCTACCGCCGGTACGCGCCGCTGCTCTACTCGGTGGCCTACAACGTGCTCGCTAACCCCGAGGATGCGGGCGATTGCGTGCACGACGCGCTGACGCGCGTTTGGCGCGCGCCGCACGCGTATTCCCGATCGCGCGGCCAGGTTCGAAGCTTTCTGGTGGTATGCGTGCGCAACGAAGCCATCTCGCGGCGGCGCTCGCAGAGCCGCCGGCAGCACCTGGCCGATCGACTGGCGGCCGAACCGCACGAGCACGATGAGTTGGGGGCCGGCGACCCGATCGAACGCGACCGCCTGCGCAAGGCACTGGCAAATCTCGCCCCGCAGCAGCGCCGCCCGCTCGAGCTGGCGTACTACGAAGGCAAGACCCACGCGGAGATCTCGGCCGAGTTGCAGCAACCGTTGGGAACGGTCAAAAGCCGCATCGCCGCCGGGCTGCGCGCGTTGGCCGGCGCCCTTGAGGCTCCGCGACCGTGAACGCGATCGATCATCTCGACGCCGCGGATGCCGCCCTCTACGCCCTGGGTTGCCTCGACGACCGGGCGCGCCACGCCATCGACCAGCACGCGGCCGGGTGCGATGCGTGCAGCCGGCTGCTGGGGACGGCTGAAAGCGACGTGGCCGTTTTGGCCGCCGCCGAGCCGGCCTACCCGTTGCCCGAACGGCTGGCCCGGGCGCCTTGGCCGGCGCGCGTCCGCACGGCCGCATGGCCGGCCTGGGCGGCCTTGGCCGCCGCGCTCGCGCTCGCGCTGGTCCCGTCGGCATTTTTTTGGCGGCAAAACCAAGCGATGCACGCCGGCATGACGGCCGACTCAGCGGCCATGGACCGGCTGGCCGCTTCCGACTTTCGGACGGCGCCGTTCCGCGGAATGAGCCCCGGATCGGCCGCCCGCGTTATGTACGCGCCGGACGGCTCGTGGTACGTCGTCCTCGTGCGGGGCGCCTCGCGAGCCCTGCAGGTCGCGTGGATGCACGACGGCCGCCGGACGATGCTCGGGGCCGCCCATCTCCACGGCGAGGTGGCCATGCTCTACCTGCCCAAGAGCCACCGGATGGACCGGCTGGCCCTGCTCGACGGCGAGCGGGTGGTCGCCGAGGCCCAACTTGCCTATTAGTCTAATGACCGGGTGTATGAGACGCTTGGGCATCGCATTGTGTGCGCTTCTAGCGAGCGCTTTGCCGGCACAGGCGCGAACGGCCATGATCGATCACGCGTTTACGCCGGCCATGTCTTCGGCAATTTCGCGGCTGGCCGAGAACGAAGTTCATTCCGGACGAACTCCCGGGTTAGCCATCGGGGTCGTCGAGGACGGTCGTCTCGTGTACGCCCGCGGATTCGGGCTGAGCAACGTCGGAAAGCACCTTCGCGTGGAGCCCGATACGGAGTTCTACGTCGGCGGGATTACGAACCAGTTCACGGCCGCCGCCACGCTGATGCTCGAACAAGACGGCAAACTCAAGCTCGACGACAAGGTCACGAAGTACCTGCCCGAGTTAACCATCGCGGCCAACGTCACCATCGCCGAACTTTTACAGCAAACGTCCGGACTCGCCGACTACACGAAAGCGCTGCCGGACTCGGATCGCGCGCGCTCGATAAAGCCGAGCGATCTGCTGGCCGCCGAAAACACCTTGAAGCCGGTTGCTCCGCCGGGGACGGCGTACGCGGATAACCCGATCAACTACATCCTAGCCGGTATGATCGTCGAGCGCGCGAGCGGCGAACCGCTCTCCGATTTTCTCCAGCAGCGCATTTTCTTTCCGTTGGTGATGGATCGCTCGTTCCTCGCCGGCGACACCGGCATTTCGCCTTCCCACGCCGTCGGCTACACCCGCAACAAAGGCGCGGCGTTCGTCCCGGCTAAGGCGTGGGACCCGGCGTGGCTGCAAGGCGCCGGCGGATTGGTCACGACCATTTACGACCTCGCGAAATGGGATATCGAGATGCCGATTCTCGTCCGGGTCGATGCCGTCCGCACCATGTTGACGCCGAGCGGCACTTCCGGGCTGGCGCGCTACGGAATGGGTTGGGTCATCGATCAACGCGGCGGAAAGAGCTTCGTGTGGTATGCCGGGCAGATCCCCGGTTATCAGGCGATCAACGCGATGCTTCCGGACGATCACATCTCGGTGATCGTGCTCGCTAATGCCGACTCGCTCAACGGAGGGCGCGTCGTTTCTCCCGAATCGGTGGCCGCGCACGTCCTCGACGTCGTTTCGCCGCCGGAAACGACCCGTCTCGACAACGCGGTCGTTACGCGCGCGAAAGAGTGGCTGGGGCGGTTAGCCGACAAAAACGTCGACCGGACGCAGCTCACGCCGAAATTTAGTCAGTACCTGACCGACGAACTGGTTTCGACCTCGGATTTTGCCGCGTTGGGAAAACTCCAATCGATCGTGCCGATATCCAGCACGACGGAGTCGAACGGCGACACGCTCTACGAGTTCCTGGTGCAGTACCCGCGCACCCGGTACCATTACAAATTCGGGCTGACGAAGGACGGCAAAGTCGACGAACTCGTCCTCGTCGACTGATCGACGTTCGGACGAACGCCTAGCCGTCGTCCCCCTCCGCGAGACGCCGGCCCGTCGCTTCGACGACTTTGCCGAGCATCGTTACCGCTTCGGCGCGGGTGGCGTTGCTGAACATATAGCGCAAGCGCTCGTCCGCGTCCTCAACGATCAGCACGGCGCGCCGGCCGGACCGAATCGAAGCGATCAGCGAGTTTAAGTACGCTTCGTCCTCCGGCGCCAGCGTCGCGTGCCGTCCGTCTTCGCACGGGTCGAGCAACCGTTTGAGCACGGCATCGATGTCGCTAGGTATTTCCACGACTTCCTCCCAGGCCGATACCCGCGCGTCGCTGGTAATGGCGACGCGGTGGATTCCCGTTATGGGTCTTATCGACCAAACCGGCCCGCAAGTTTACCTCGGTTACTTTGCATCCAGAGTAGGGCTAGCACGCTCTTGCAGTCGGCGACCTCACCGGCCGCGACCAAACCCCATGCGTCGTCCCACGCAAAGGTCG
>DATCGB010000085.1:0-3759 GCA_036509155.1 Candidatus Tumulicola sp.
CTCGCGCTGACCGACGTGTGGACGCCCAACGATCGGTTGCTGGTGAATTTCGGCGGGCGGATGGATAACTTCGTCTACAAGTTCGACGATACGGCCAGCGGTTTTCCCGCGCGGGCGTTTTGGTTCAATGCTTACAACGACGAGAACTGCGGCGCGCCCGCCCAGGATCCGGTGTCGCGCTGGAACGGCCACAGCTTTGGACCGTGCCCGGCCGGCTACGCGCCAATGACGACGCCCGGCGTCGGGTTGAGCAATACCGTCCCAACTTCGACGTCGTACTGGGTGTTCTCGCCGCGCGTCGCGGCCACGTATACGCTCGACCCCGACAACGTGCTGCGTGCCTCGCTCGGCAAGTACGCGCGGGCCGCGGCGACGTCGTCGCAAGAAATCAACGACCGCGAACAAGACCTTCCCGACCAGATCGCCGGCTTCTACAAACTCGGCTACACCACGCCGTACCATCAGAACCTGCCCGACACGTCGTCGAACTACGACGTGTCGTGGGAGCACCATTTCCACGGCACGAACCTGTCGTTCAAAATGTCGCCGTTCTATCGGTCGACGCGCAATCAGGTGCAGTATTTCGCGATCGATCCGGCCACCGGGATCGTCGCGGGCGTCAACGTCGGCACGCAGCAGTCCAGCGGCGTGGAGCTGTCGCTGCAAGGCGGCGACCTCACCAAGAACGGGCTATCGTTCCTGCTCTCGTACACCTACACCAACAGCCGCATCAAGTACGCGCCGGTTGCCAACGGCGTCAACGTGCTCGACAGTCTCAACGCGGCCATCGAACAGTACAACTCGTACACCCACGCGTGCGCCGGTTCGGCGGCCGGGTCGACCATCTGCGGCGGCGGCCTGTACGGCGGGAATGCCGACAAGGTGTTTCACAACCCGGGCGGCGTGCGCGTCGCCAATCCGTACTACGACGGGTCGCTCCAACCGCTGATCGACAAGAACTCGTGGTTTACCACCTACAGCGTGATTCCGACGGCGTTTAGTTCGGCCAACGGTTACGCCGTGCCGAGCGTCGCCACGCTCGTCCTCAGTTACAAACACAACCGCCTGACCGTCACCCCGAACCTAACCTACAACTCGGGATCGTATTACGGCTCGCCGTTGGTCTGGCCGGGCTACGTGCCGCAGTCGTGCGCCCGCAATCCCGCGCTCAATCCGGCCACGCCGGGTGCGAGCTGCAACGGATCGTATCGCACCCCGACCGGTTCGATCGGCATCCCGGGCGTGATCTTTCTCCCCGATCCGTACACGCATCAGTTCGACACGCTGGGCGCGCTCAAGCAGCCCTGGCAGTTAACCTTGAACCTGCAGGCCAGCTACGAAGTCAACTCGCGTGCGACGATTACGGTGACCGCGTCGAACCTGTACAACCAGTGTTTCCAGCGCGGCTACGCCTGGGACGACCCGAACATCTGCATGTATTCGAACCTGCCCTCCAACATTTTAGCGCCGGCCGGCAACTTCCTAACGACGCCGCCGGTGCAGCTCAAGTATCCGTACGGCCCGTGGACGAACCAGAACGAAGTCGGCTACACCGCCGTCAAACAGCCGTTCCAGTTCACCGCCGATCTGAACGTTCGGCTGTAGGACGGCCTGTGGAATTGAGAGGATCTGGAAGGGTTGACATAGCAACATAGCATGCTACTATGATTCGACCTAAGCAAGAAGGTTGGGGATGCCAATGAAGCAGTTGAATATCCGCGTGGACGAACACGTTGCCGAGCAATTAAAGCTACGCTCGACGATCGAAAAAAGGTCGATTAACGAGATCGTCGGGGCGTCGTTGCGCGAATACTCGAAAACACATCCGGTGTCTCGTGAAGATATGCTTGCGATGGTTCGGACAATTGCGAAGGAAGATGCGAGTCTGTTGAAGGCATTAGCCGAAGCACCCGGTTGCAGTACTTCACCGAACAAGACATAATCGCGTTCTACGCCGAGGCCATTGGGAGGCCGGAACTCCGATATCCCGACGGCCTTTCGTCTGCCGTGGCTAGGCCGCAACAGTCGGCGTTCGGGGAGGATGCTTACCCGACCCTCGATTTGAACCTCGGTTGTAAGAGGAGTTGGAGATGCGCGTGAGCCGAGTGGTCGGTCCCTACGACCTGCTGATCGACGAACGCGTGTTGGCGTTTCGCGGTCGTCCGGTATCGATCGCGCCCAAGGCGGTCGACGTGTTGATCGTGCTTGCGCGAGACGCCGGGCGGATCGTTTCGAAGGCCGAACTCATGGACCGCGTCTGGCCCGACGCGTTTGTCGACGAAGCCAATCTCACGCAGAACGTGTACGTCCTACGCCGTCGCTTCGAACGCGACGCGAGCGGCGTTCGAATCGAAAACGTCCCCAAGCGCGGCTATCGCCTGATCGTTCCGCCGCAGCTTGCGCCGCAGGTTCCACCGCCGTCGGTGGCGCGTCCGGCGTGGCTGCGGGCGGCGATGGTTTGCACGATCGTGTTGATGGGGTGCGCGATTTCGGGGTCGTCGCGTGACGTCGCCGCGCAGACGCTCTCGAGCATGGCGCTGCGCGACTACATGCTCGGCCGCGACCAGCAAGCCGGTGGAACGCAGGCGGCGTTGGAACGCGCCGCGCGGTCGTTCGACGGGGTCGTACGCGCAGCGCCCGACAACGCGCTCGGTTACGCCGGCCGCGCCGAAACCGAAGCCAGCCTGGCATTCTATGCGCCCGACGCCGCCGCTCGTATCGGACTCCAGGCGCGCGCCGTCGCGGACGCACGCACCGCGGTGGGGAAGGGCAACAATCCGGCCGACGCCTACGCGGCGTTCGGCGCGGTGGCGATGTCGGTCGAGCACGACGGGGCAGCGGCGGCCGATGCTTTCGCGCGCGCGCTGGCGGTCAATCCGAATCATCTGGGCGCGCTCGTCTGGAGCGGTACGCTGCAGATGCAGCAAGGCCGCATCGAAGCGGCCCGGCAAACGTTTGCGCGCGCGGTGGCGATCGCGCCCAACGCGTCGGGAACGGTTGCGTCGCTGGCCTGGAGCGATTTCCTGGCGGGCGACAATTTCGACGCAATCGCGCTGGCGAAGCAGATGCTGCTCGCGCATCAGCTGCCGCTCGTCGCGCGCGTCACGCTGGCGAATGCCGAGTTAGGGGCGCGCGATTACCGCGGCGCGCGGGCGACGATTGCGGATTTGGCGGCCGACCGGGATGGGCGCGTGCAGGCGGCCGCGCTCGCCGCTCGGATGAACGCCTTGACCGGACGCAGGGCGGTGGCCGCGAAGGAGCTCGAACGACTCGGCGCACGGGTCGACCCGCGCACCATCGGTGACTGGGACGCCGCCTCGATTGCGGCCGCCTACGTGGCGCTCGGCGATCGCCGGCGGGCTTATCTGTGGCTCGCACGGGTGGCGCTGTGGGGGCGCCGCGAGACCGCCCGCGACCCACGCTTCGCATCGCTCGTGCGCGATCGGCGATTTGACGCCTGGGCCGCTGCCGATTGAGCGGCGCTGAGGTTTTTCTGAAGCGGGGTGCGCGGCGAAGCGGTAGGCTCGAGCAATCATGCTGCCGCCTCTGGCATCCCCCCCGACGACGACGATTGCCGTACGCAAGATCGCGAACCTTGCCTACGTAGGAGACGATCTCGACGCGCACCGGCTCGACCTGTACCTGCCGCAGGGGGTCGCGAACCCGCCGATCGTCGTGTTCGTCCACGGCGGCGCGTTCATGTACGGCGACCGGCGCGATTTTTCGTTCGTGGGAATGGCGTTGGCGCGCCAAGGGTTG
>DATCGB010000086.1:0-2971 GCA_036509155.1 Candidatus Tumulicola sp.
TTTATGCCGCAGTGGGAGTTTCTCAACTTTCTGGCGGGACGAGCCAAGCAGTTCCCGACGTTTCGTCTGCAAACGCAGGCGCGCGTCGAGGAGATTCTGTGGGACGGCGAGCGCGTCGCCGGGGTGCGGGCGCAAACGCCCGACGGACCGCTCGAGGTACGCGCGGACCTCACGTTCGCGGCCGACGGCCGCGACTCGGTGCTTCGCGATCGGGCGAAACTCGACGTCGTAGAAATGGGCGCGCCGATGGACGTGTTGTGGCTGCGGTTGACCAAGTTCCCGGACGATCCGCACGACACGTTCGGATACATTCGCGACGGCCGCATTTTGGCGTTGATCGATCGCGGCGACTACTGGCAGTGCGCGTACGTCATCCCCAAAGGAACGCTGGCCGGCCTGCACGAGCGGGGCTTGGAGGCGTTTCGCCAAGTGATTCGCCGCACCGTGCCGTTTCTGGGCGACCGCGTGAACGAGGTCTCGGAGTGGGCCGACGTCCGCCTGCTCACCGTGCGCCTCAACCGACTGCGGCGGTGGTATCGCTCCGGATTGCTCTGCATCGGCGACGCGGCACATGCGATGTCGCCGATCGGCGGCGTCGGCATCAACTTGGCCATTCAGGACGCCGTCGCGGCGGCCAACATTCTAGGACCCCGCCTGTTACGCGGCTCGGCCCGCATGGAGGATCTGCATCGCGTGCAGCGGCGTCGCGAATTTGCCGCTCGGGCGACGCAGATGCTCCAGATGCTCGTGCAGCGCCACGTGATCGGCCGGGTATTGTTCAACGAACGCGCGCCGTTGCTCGGCTACCTTCCGGCGGTCGCGCGCCGCCTGCCCTTCTTGTCGCGAATTCCGGCGCGGCTGGTCGGACTCGGCCTGCGCCGCGAACACGTCGTTATTCGAAACGCAAGGCCTCGATCGGATTGAGGCGCGCGGCTTTTTGCGCCGGGTAGTAGCCGAAGAATATTCCGACCATCGAAGCAAAGAGTACCGATGCGACGATCCACTGCACGGGAATCGCGGTCGGCCAATGCGCCAGCCCTGCGACCAGCAGCGTGCCGAGGGTGCCGGCGACCACGCCCGCGACGCCGCCGATCGTTGCAAGAACGATCGATTCGGTGAGGAACTGAAGCAGGATCGTCTTCCCGCGAGCGCCCACGGCCATGCGCAACCCGATCTCGCGCGTGCGCTCGGTCACCGATACCATCATGATGTTCATGATGCCGATGCCTCCCACGAGCAACGAAACCGCGGCGACGCCGGCGAGCAAAAACTCCATGACGGCGCCGGTCTGCGAGGCGGCCGCGGCGATCGACGCAAGATTTCGCACCTGGAAGTCGTCGGGTTCGGATGCGACGATCCGATGGCGCTGCTCGAGCAGCTGCGTCAGGCTTTGCTGTACCGCGTCGATTTCGTCGGAGTCGGCGGCCGACACCATCAGCGAGTTCACGGTCGTTAGGCCGGTCAGCCGTTGCATGGCCGATGTGTACGGAATGAGCACCGTGTCGTCTTGATCCTGTCCCATCCCGCTTTGACCTAGGGGCGACAGCGTTCCGATGATCGTAAACGGTGCGCCTTTGACGATGACCGTGCTGCCGATCGGCGAGCCGCCGTTCGGAAACAGCTCTTGCACCACGGTCGCGCCGAGCACCGCAACCTTGGCCGTCGACGCGAGGTCGCTTTCGTCCAAGAAGCGGCCGGCGGAGAGCGGCCAGGAGCGGATGAACGTGTAGGTGGGCGCGATACCGCTCACCGTGGTCTGCCAGTTGTTCTCGCCGGCTACGACCTGCGTGCGTAACGTCACCAGCGGCGATACGCTGGCCACCCCGGGCAGCGTGGCGATCGCCAGACCGTCGGCCGGCGTCAGCGTGGAGGCCGTCCCGAAACCGCCGCGGGCGCCGCTTTGGGTGACGCTGCCGGGTTGCACGACGATGAGGTTCGACCCGAGGCTGTTGATGCTGCTTTGCACCGAAATGCGCGCGCCGGCCCCGATCGCCACCGTTACGATCACCGCGGCGACGCCGATCACGATACCGAGCATCGTCAGCAGCGAACGGGCTTTGTTACGCACCAACGCCCGGACGGCTAGGCGAACCGTCGCCCGGATCGTCATGCTGCTCGCCGCGCGTTCTCGACGTCCGAGACGATGCGCCCGTCGCGAAACGTGACGATTCGGCGGGCGTACGCTGCAACGTCCGGTTCGTGCGTTACCAGCATGATCGTAATTCCTTGCTCTTCGTTGAGATGCGTGAGAATGCGCATCACGTCGGCGGACGACTTGGTATCGAGCGCGCCGGTCGGCTCGTCGGCCAGAATGAGTCCGGGATCGTTCACGAGCGAACGCGCGATCGCGACCCGTTGCTGCTGACCGCCCGACATCTGGTTTGGATAGTGGTCCTGCAGATGGGCGACGCCGACGAGTCCCATCTTTTCGATCGCGATCTGCCGGCGGCGGCTTTCGGGAACGCCGGCATAAACCATCGGCAGCTCGACGTTTTCGAGCCCGCTCGTGCGCGGCAGCAGGTTGTAGGATTGAAAAACGAAGCCGAGGCGCCGGCTGCGAATGTCGGCGCGATCGTCGGGGCTGAAGTTCGAAACGTCGTCTCCTTCGAAAAGATACGTCCCGCCGCCCGGCCGGTCGAGCAGCCCGACGATTTGCATGAACGTCGATTTCCCCGATCCGGATGGCCCCATGACCGCGACGAACTCGCCGGACGCAAGCGTAAGGTCGATGCCGGCGAGCGCGGCGACTTCGGTTTCGCCCAACGCGTACACCTTGCGCAGCGCGCGAACTTCGACGACCGGCGTCATTAGTGGATTCCTCGAATCCCCGAGCCGCGCGTCGGCGCCCCGCCGAGACCCGGGCGCGCGGCGGCCGGACGCGGCGCATGCGCGCCCGTGCCGCTGGAGGCGGTGACCACCGCGTCGCCGGCGTCGAGCTCGGCCGGCGCGACGGCGGTGACCGCCGCCTGCG
>DATCGB010000087.1:0-4340 GCA_036509155.1 Candidatus Tumulicola sp.
GGAACGGTTCCGTGACCGCCGCACGCCGCCAGCGCTATCGCGGCTGCGATCGCCGCAGAGCCGGAACGAATTGTTGAAACACGCATCGGGATACTTTCACCTCACAGAGAAATTCAGAGACCGGAGAGAGGGCGCACTTAGACGATTAACGTTCGGCGCCTGCCGAACGTTCTTGCGCACTCTTGCTCGAGAAAACGTTACGATTCGCTGGAAAACCGCGTTCGATTCGCTAAAACGTAACGAAAATCAATTCTCGTTCGCGAGGGTCGGCCAAAACCGGGTGGCCCTCGCGTTTTTCAGCGATGCAAGCCGCGAAAATGTAAACAGAAATCAATTCCGGCTCGCAAGATTTCTTTACAAGATTTTTTACGCGGAGAGCACGCGCAGATCGTGATCGCGGCTCAGCACGTGCGTAAATTCGCCATCGCTCTTTTCGATACCGCGTTTGAATTCGGTCGTGAGGACGCTCTTGGCGCGCAGGGACTGGGCCGCGTAATCGCAGGCCAGCCACGGATCGGTATGGTCGCCGCAGGTGTAGAAATCCATCGCCGCATAGCCCTTCTCGGGCCAGGTATGGATCGAAAGATGCGATTCGGCCAGGATCACCGTGCCGGAAACGCCCTGAGGCTCGAATCGATGAAAGGCGCTCTCCATAATGGTAGCGTGCGCCGCCTGAGCGGCCGCGACCATCATGGCATGGATGTCGTCGACATCCGCGAGCGTTGCCGGGTCACAACCCGAGAGTTCGCACACAATATGCCTGCCGAGTGCATTCAACTAACCAGGTCTCCTTGACCCTCGGGGGAATCCCACCTCCGGACCGCGTCGGCTGGCGTCTGCTGTGCAGTCACGTCCCCGACCTATCGGCGAACTCTTGCCGGCGCTTTTGAGCGGTGCACGGGCGGCTCGCCGCGATGGCGCGTAGGGGCGCGCCTCCCTCCAACCGTGGACCCGCCACCCGGGTCCGGCGCCAATCATACCCCCTGCCACCCCCCCTGTAAAGCCCCGCACGTTTCCTCGTCAAAAGCCGCTTGCCCACCTAGATTATGAAGGTATTACTTCACTATCTTGACTATAGTGAAGCCTGGGAGTACGCTCAAGGGGATTATGGCGACCAAACTTGACCCGACCGTCTCGCCCGAAGGCCTCATCGAGGACTACCGGCACGGCTTTCACGATGCCGAAAACTACGTCTTTAAGTCCGACAAGGGCCTAACGCGGGAAATCGTTGAGCGCATCAGCGCGATGAAAGACGAGCCCGCCTGGATGCGCGACTTCCGTCTTAAGGCCTACGAGCTGTTCTTGAGCAAGCCGATGCCGACGTGGGGTGATTCCGCTCGCTTGGCCGAGATCGACTTCGCGGACATCCACTACTTCGTGAAGTCGACCGACAAGACCGAACGGTCGTGGGACGACGTTCCCGAAGACATCAAACGAACGTTCGACCGGCTGGGCATTCCCGAGGCTGAACGCAAGTTTCTCTCCGGCGTTTCCGCGCAGTACGAGTCGGAAGTCGTCTACCACAGCACGAGTAAGGCGCTCGACGAGCAAGGCGTCCTCTTCTGCGACATGGATACCGCCGTCAAGAAATATCCGGAGATCCTCCACAAGTACTTCGCGACCGTGATTCCGCCCGGCGACAACAAGTTTGCTTCGCTCAACTCGGCGGTCTGGTCGGGCGGGTCGTTCATCTACGTGCCGCCGGGCGTCGAAGTCGCCATGCCGCTGCAAGCCTATTTCCGGATCAACGCCGAGAACATGGGCCAGTTCGAGCGCACGCTGATCATCGCGGACAAGGGCGCCAAGGTTCACTACATCGAGGGCTGCACGGCGCCGAAGTTCTCGACCTCGTCGCTTCACTCCGCAGTCGTGGAACTGATCGCCGAGGAAGGCGCGTCGATTCGCTACACCACGATTCACAACTGGTACCGAAACATTTTCAATCTCGTAACCAAACGGGCCATCGCCAAGAAAAACGCGACCATCGAGTGGGTCGACGGCAACCTGGGCTCGCGGTTGACGATGAAGTACCCGGCCATCTACCTGACCGGCGAGGGCGCGCGCGGCGAGATTCTGTCGATGGCGTTCGCGGGCGAGGGGCAGCACCAAGATGCCGGCGCCAAAGTGATCCACGTCGCCCCGAACACGACCTCGATGGTCACCAACAAAAGCGTCAGCGCCCACGGCGGCAAAACCACCTACCGCGGGCTGGTGGAGATTTTCCCGGGAGCGGTCGGGGCCAAGACGCGCGTGCGCTGCGACGCGCTGATCATGGACGAAGCGTCGTCGAGCGATACCAAGCCGACGATGAAGATCCACGAGCAGCGCTCGACCGTCGAGCACGAAGCCAGCGTGAGCAAGATCGGCGAGGACCAACTCTTCTACGCGATGAGCCGCGGCCTTTCCGAAGCCGACGCGACCGCGATGATCGTCAACGGTTTCTTCGATTTCTTCGTCAAGGAACTGCCGATGGAATACGCGGTCGAACTCAACCGTCTGGTCAAGATGGAAATGGAAGGCGCGGTCGGCTAGCCGACCGCCCGCGAGACAGGCGCAAGCCGGCGCGGTTAGAAACTAGAGCGGCATGACGAGACGTTCGTTCGCCGCTCTTTTTATTTCCGCGCCGCTGCCGGCGCCCGGATAAACCGCCGTGGCACGTCATCGCGTGGCCACACGCTCGGAAATCGCGCCTGGAACCACGCGGCGCGTCGTCGCGGACGGCGTCGAGATCCTCCTGTGCAACGTCGACGGGCAGTTGTACGCGGTCGAAGACGTCTGCACGCACGACGGCGGTCCGCTGGATCAGGGCGATCTCGAAGGGGCGAACGTCGTATGTCCGCGTCACGGTGCGACGTTCGACGTCCGCACCGGCGACGTCATCACGCTGCCGGCCGTCGTTCCGTTGATGACCTTCGCCGTCAGCATCGAAGGCGACGACGTCTTCGTGGACGTCTGATCGGCCGTGAGAACCTTTGCGCGCGTCGTTGCGGCGACGGTCGTGATGGTCGCGGCCATCGCAGCGCTTTTTGCGGCCAACGTCGCCCTTGGAATGCGCGCGCACGCGCGGTTTACCGGAGCGATCTCGGGATTGAGGCTGCTTCGCCAGCCGGTGTCGATTCTGCGCGACGATCGCGGCGTTCCGCACGTCATCGCGCGCAACGAACACGATCTATTTTTCGCCCAGGGATATGCCGAGGGCTCGGATCGGCTGTTTCAAATGGATTTGCTGCGGCGATTCGTAAAGGGCGAACTCGCCGAGGTGCTCGGGCCTTCGGCGCTGGCCAGCGACGAACGCGAGCGGGCCATTCCGGTGCGGGCGATCGTCGACGCGCAGTGGCAGCGGCTCGACGCCCGCTCGCGGGAAACGCTCGGCGCGTTCAGCGACGGCGTCAACGCGGCCATCGACCGCGAACCCCTGCCGGTGGAATTCCGCATTCTCGCGTATCGGCCAGCGCCGTGGTCGCCGCAAGATTCGCTGGCCGTTTCGATGGCGACCGTCTTGGATTTGACCGACGATTGGAACGACGTCGCCCCGCGCGATGCGGCCTACCGGAAAGGCGGCGCGCGATCGGAAGGGTCCAGTTTTCCGCTTAGCGACCCGTGTTACGACGCCCCGGTGACCGCCGGGCTCGCCCGCATCGGTCCCGGGAAAGCGTGCGGGCTGAGCGTCGCGCTGCTGCGCGAACTGGCCGATGCACGCGTGCCGGTCGGCAGCAACGAGTGGGCCGCCGGCGCGAACCGGTCGTTAACCGGGCACGCGCTGGTGGCAAACGACCCGCACCTGCGGCTGGGAATTCCGGGCGTTTGGTATCTTGCCGACCTGCGTGCGCCCGGATTTCACGCCGCCGGCGCGACGTTCCCGGGCGCCCCCGGCATCGTCCTGGGACACAACGAACGCGTCGCGTGGGCCGCCACCGACGGAACCGTCGCGTCGCTTTCGGTTTTCAACCCGCCGGCGCGGCTGGATCCGCGCGGCTGGCAGACGGAATCGTTTCACGTGCGGTTTCGCCGTTCGACGGTGACGCGGCGATATTATCGCGACGCGCGCGAGTTCGGGGTCACGACCAAAGACGGGCGCTTCGTGCTCGTCCGCTGGAACGCGTACGACAATCCGGTTTCGCCCGCCAAATCGTTTCTCGACCTGGATCGGGCCGGATCGATCGAGGACGCCGTCAACGTGCTCGCGGCGTTTCCCGGCCCGACCCACAACTTTGCGCTCGCCGACGTCACCGGGCGCGCGGCCTACGTGCTCGCCGGCGTGATCCCCGACGACCCGGTGTGGGCGCGCTGGTTTCATCCGGCCGCGGACCTCGCCAAACGATACGGCAACGTTCCGTTCG
>DATCGB010000088.1:0-2823 GCA_036509155.1 Candidatus Tumulicola sp.
GGCGTTGGCGCGCCAAGGGTTGGCGGCGGCGGTGGTATCGTACCGGCTGTGGCCGGCGACCGACGCAGGCGGTGCCACCCGGGACGTCGCCACAGCGACGGCGTGGACGATCGCCCACGCGAGTACGTACCATCTCGCGACCCGCAACGTGTTCTTGGCCGGGCATTCGTCGGGCGCGCAGATCGTCGCAATCCTCGGCACCGATCCGGCCTATCTCGCGGAGGCCGGCTCGTCGTTAAGCGCGATCCGCGGGGTGTTCGCCATCGCTGGCGCGTACGACGTGCGCGACCTCTCGGGCGAACCGGAGTCATGGCAGGCGATCGACGGCCACATCTACGGCCAGACGCCGCAGGCGCGCGACGTGTATTCGCCCCAGCAGCACATCGCTGCAGGGGCGCCCCCAATCGAAACCGCGTGCGGAACCTTGGATGATCCGTGGTCGTGCGGCCGCGCGATCGACTTTGCGGCCGCGCTGCGAGCGGCCGGCGCGCAGGCCTGGGCGTTCAAGGAAATCGGCGCCGACCACATGGGCACGCTGCGCGCGCTGATCCTTCCCGGCGATCCGCTTAACACCGAGTTTCACGACTTCATCACGCGATTGGAGACCCCAACGACGGGCGAGGGCTAGTGGCTTAGGAGGAATGCGGCGATCGCGAGCACGGCGAGCAGCACGACGGCGAGACAGCCGCCGGCGGCGTGGGTGTCGGAATGTTCGCGGCTCGACATCATCGAGGTGAGATACTGGAAAGTCGGGTCGTTTGGGTTGAAGGGGTCGCTCGGCATGGTTGTAGCGTAGACGCTGCGCCGGTCACACGTCTGGCGCGACGGGCGCTGCTCGGGTCGGCCTCGAAGGGGCCGCAAACTGCTGAAGGAGAGGTCGAGATGACGGTTGGCAAGGTTGCCTTCGTGATGTACCCGGTGACGGATATGCCGCGCGCGGTGGCGTTCTACCGCGACGTGCTGGGTTTGACCAAGTCGGGCTTGGAGTCGGATTTCTGGGTCGAGTTCGACGTCGACGGCGTCACCTTTGGAATCGGAAACTTCGAACAGGTCGGGGAACCCGGGAGCGCGCAGTCGCTGGCGCTCGAGGTGACCGACATGGCGGCGGCGCGCGCCGAACTAGAAAAACGGGGCGCGGAGTCGAGCGAGCCGTTCGAAACGAAGATCTGCTTCATTTCGGTGGTGCGCGATCCCGACGGCAATCAAATCTGGCTGCACCAGTCCAAACCGGTAGCGTAAGGCGTGCGCATGAGAAATGCCGCCGTCGTGCTGGCCGCGAGCGTCGCATTTCTTGCCGCCGGCGGCAGCGCCCACGGCCCCGCCATCGCGCAGGCGGCTGCTGCCTCGGCGATGCTCGATCGGCTCGTCGGGACCTGGGACGGCCCGGGAACGTTCGTCGACAGTGCCTACAGTAAGGCCGGCACCGCCGACGCAAAAACGACGTGCGCGTGGTCGAACGATCGGCAGTTCGTCATCTGCCAGCAGCACGTCGTCATGAACGGCAAATCCACCGACGACGTGGCCGTTTACACCTACGACGCGGCCGCGCAAAAGTATCACTTCTACAACATCGGCCCGGCGCGAGCGAACGCCACCGAACTGACCGTCGCGGGCGACACGATGACCTACAGCGATTCGTTCACCGACGGCAGCAAGCACGTCAGCACGCGCACGCTTAACGTCTGGAGTTCGCCCAAGAGCTATACGTGGCGGGCCGAATACTCGCTCGACGGCGGTGCGACGTGGACGCTCATGGGGTCGGGCACGGCCACGCGCACGAACTGACGCTATTCGGCCACGGCCGGCTTATTCGCTGTCGACGGGTAAGTAGCTCGGCGGCTCGTGGCGGAAATACTCGAGCGAGCGTTTGGCTTTGATTTTGCGGAACGCGCGCGGGTTCTGTTTGAAGTTAAAGACGTTGACGATCGAGGTCGCGCGCACGTCGGTCGTGTGGAGCGAACCGAGTTTGAAATTCGTTTCGATGAACTTCAGGATGCTGCCGAACTCGTAGGGCGTGCTCGAGATTTGGCCGGCGGGGACGTAGGGCGAGATGACGATCGCCGGAACGCGAAAACCCAAGCCGCCCGAATCGAGCTGCCGCGGTGCGACGTGATCGTAGAATCCGCCCCAATCGTCCCACACTACGACGATTGCCGTCGACTTCCAATAGGCGCTGGTGCCGACGGCATTGACGACCTGGGCTACCCACGACGGTCCGTCGTCGGCGCCGTTTTTTCCATTGGGGTGATCCGAATCGGGCTGATCGGGAATGACCCACGACAGCGCCGGTAGTTGACCGTTGGTCACGTCGTCGAGAATCTTCTGTTCGGGCGTGACGATGTTGGTATTCCACTCCGGGCTGTGGCGCACGGCATCGATCGCCGCAAAGGCGTTCCATAGCGCCCCGACCGTGTTGTTGGTGTACGGCGGCGCGTAGTACTTCCAGGACACGCCCTTCGCGTCGAGCAGATCGCGCAGCGTCCCGGTCGAATAGGTGAAACACGGGAACGGACCCTTGCCGGCTTTGTACTGATCCGTCTTGGTGATCAGCGAGGTGACCGTGCCGGGCGGAGCGTCGCATCCCCAACTCGACCATTCCGACGGGTAGTCGATGATGCTGTTGGTGTCGTCGATCGCGGTGCCGCCGGCGATCAGATCCTGATGCGCGGTAAAACTGCCGCTGCCTTGCGTCTGAAACAGGTGGTCGAGCAGCGCGTACTGCGTGGCCAGCGTCCAATACGGTACGATGTCGGCCGGGTCGACGTACTGGTAGGGATAGTTGTAGGCCGGGTTATTGCCGTCGATGCCGACCAAGTTGAAGCC
>DATCGB010000089.1:0-8598 GCA_036509155.1 Candidatus Tumulicola sp.
GGTACGGCTCCGGGGGTAAACGCGCGCCGCACGTCGGCCGCCCGCTCGGCAATTCGGTCGAGGGCCGCGCTCATCGAAGGATTCAAAAACACGCCGGCGCTCCCGCATCGTCGAGATCCAGCGCGATGCCGCGCGACGCAAGCGCGAAACGCACCTGCGCCAGCGCGCGGGCAACGGCCGCCTTGTGCGCGGGCGCGCAGATCGCGACCAGCCGCAACCGTTCGCCGCGATTTTGCAGCATCACGTGGACGCGCGCCGCGTCCTCGCCGATCGAAAACGTCGAGCGCTCCACGCCCGCGCGCGGACCGAAAAACGTCCGCTCGATCTTGCGGGCAAGCGGCGACCGCGGCGCGCGGCGGTCGGCGCCGCCGTGCGCGCCGGCATTACGTGCGCGCGTCGATACGGCATGAAGCGGCGCCGGCGCGGCCGCAGCGGTGAACTGCCGACCGGCAACGCCGCCGGTTTGGATCGGACCGGCTGGCGCGATCGCGGGTTTGGCCGCCCGGTTCGACGGAGGCGCCGGCGCCGTTTCCCGGCGCGCTAAATGCAGCGCCGAATACCACGCCTGAGAAAGCGCCCGCCGGTCGATTGCGGCCAGCGGCGCCGAAAGGATGCTCGCGCGGAGCTGCTGCGTCATCATGCGGCGATCATCCCGCGCCGGCTTGGCCGTGCCGTCGCCGCAACGTTACCGCGCGGTTACGGCGAGAACGGACGCTCGTATTGCGGGCGGTAGCGGCCGTCGTCGAACGAACGGGCCTTGTCTAAGTACAGCGTTGCGTTCCGGTAGTCGAACGTAAAGATGAAGTTGCGCAAGGTTCCCAGGCCGATGTTGCCGGCGTCGTTGCCGTCGGCAAACGCGCCGGTGTCGCTCAACATCACGTCGGCGTAGCGATTGTACAGATTGTACGGCCCGAGCTGCAACCGGTACACGGTTGCGGGAACGGCCGCACTTGAGCCGCCCACCCCGCTGTTATGTGAAAAGCGCTGGGCCGTCCCGTAGAAAACGACGCCGGGGTGGGCCTGAACGAAGGCGTGAAAGACCAGCACGTCGCTGCTATTGCCGGTATCGACGAGAAATCGGGCATCGACCGTGTCGTTGAGCCGCGCCGTTATCTCGGGCAACTCGCGGCCGACGTCGATCGGCAGCGGCGTCCCGCGGGCGGCGAGGGTGCCCGGCTTGGCGATCGTCATCGTCATCGCGTCGGGATCGATGCGGACTTCGGCCGCCGCAAAAAATGGGTAGCCGAGCACGCCGTCGACGGTCGCCCCCTGGTAGGCGACCGAGCTTAAATCGACCACCGATACGACGTTGGCCGGCAGCCGCGCGCTCCCGAGGTCGATGGCGTCGAGCGCGGCCATGCCGGCGCCGCTGATCGGCTTCGCGCCGTGAATTTCAAGCACTCCCTGCGGCGTCAGGCCGAGGCGCTGGGCCGCTGCGGGGTCGAGGAACAACCCTTGCGAGCCGCTATCGACCAGCAGCAGCAGCGATTTTCCGCCGGCGCTGGCGCGCACGAAGAAATGACCGTTGCCCGACAGCAGCGGCACCGTGACGGGAGCCGGCGCGTCGACGACTGCCGGAACGAACGGCGCGAAGATCGACGCATCGATCGGCGCGTTCGCTCGCGCCGACGCAACGCGCGACGTCATGTCGTACGCAACGTCGCCGTTGGATTCGACCCGACCGGCCGGATACAGCGCGCCGTCGACGACGCGATAGTCGGTGTAGTCGACGGTCGATACCCCGGTGCCGTTGAAAAACGCCTTTTCGTCGACCATCCACGTCGATGCATCCAGCGCGAGGCCGTACGGCTCACCGTCGGGAGGCGTGACCCGCAGTTGCCAAACGTTGCGCCCGTCGCGCAACTTGGCCGACCCCAGCAGCACGTCGCTCGCCGGCTGGCGTGCGAACTCGCCGGAATCGATGAAGTTCTCGGTCACCTGCCGGCGCGCCGCCAGCCCGCGCAGGGCCCGCACGTCGCCGTTAGGATTCTGCACGTATTCGACGCCGTTGACGCGCAACGTCCGCTGGGTGCGGACTCCGAGCGTTTCGTCGTAGCGCTCGCGGTCGCCGTCGCGCCAGGTTTGAAACGTTCCGCGCAAACCCAGACCTTCGAGAGTCCCCCGCGTCTGAAACGTTTGCGGACGCGTCACGTGTAAGGCCTGCAGCGCCCGCAGGTGGGCCGACAGAATCGCTTCCAGCGTCGGAGCGGTGGGTGCGGGCGCCGCCGCGGTCAGCGCAAACGCCGCCGCGCACACCAGCGCAACGCTACGACCGGCGCGTCGCGTGCGCCCGGTAGTATTCGTAGCTGGCCAAGACGGACCGGACATAGTTGCGGGTTTCGGCATAAGGCGGTACGCCGCCATACTTCTCGACCGCCCCCGGTCCGGCATTGTAGGCCGCGAGCGCTAGTTCGAGATTTCCGCCAAAGCGATCCAGCAGACCGCGAACGTAGCGCGTCCCGCCCCACAGGTTCTGCACCGGGTCGTACGCGTCGGCGACGCCCAGGGCGGAGGCGGTAGCCGGCATGAGCTGCATCAGCCCGCGTGCACCGGCCGCCGACGTCGCGCGCGGGTCGAACCCCGACTCGTTGGCCACGATCGCTTCAATGAGTGCCGGATCGACGTTCCACGCGGCCGGATCGCGGCCGGCCAGCCGGGCGACCACCTCGGGCGAGATCGGCGCCTTCCCCCCGCCGGGCGGCGCGGCTCGCACGAATGCGTCGAACGCGCGGCCGTCAGTCGCCGGCGAGGGCGTGGCGATGCCGGCGATTTCGCGCATCCGGCGTTCGACCGCGGGTAGGCTGCTAGCAATGCTCTCCACGCGAGTCCTCCAAGCAATCGGCGATGTCGCCCGCAATTTTCAGCGTAACGGCGGCCGCGACCGGGCCGTCGTCCTGACGCAAGAACGCTTCCAACCGGCCTTCAATCGCCATTGCGCGCCTCGAAGGGGCGTCGACCGGATCGATTCCGAGCCGGCGCGCGTCCTCGACGCGGTCGAGCAGGGCGAGCGCGCGCCGAATGACGCGGGCCGCCCGAACGTGCGGTGCCCGCGCGACCAGCGCCATCGTTCGGCTGGCGCTGGCCGGGACGTCGATCGCCGGAAAACGTCCGGCCTCGGCCAGCCGCGGCGCGAGCACCACGTGGCCGTCGAGCAGCGAGCGGGCGGCGTCGCTCACCGGATCGCGATCTTCGCCGTCGTCGATCACGCTGGCGATCAACGTGATCGAACCCGCGCGCAGCGGACCGGCGACTTCGACCAGGCGCGCGAGTTCGGCGAACGTGCTAGGCGGATAGCCGCCGCGGCCGACGCTTTCGCCCGCGGCGACCGCGATCTCGCGCAGCGCCGCCGCCAGCCGCGCGAGGCTATCGAGCACGAGCAGGACGTGCAGCCCGCGCGCGCGCAACGCCGCCGCCTGCGCCATCGCCACGTGCGTCGCTCGCACGCGTTCGGCCGCCGGACGATCGCTGGTGGCGCACACGACCGTCGTGCGTGCGTCGCGCGCGTCGATCCAGCGCTGGGCCTCGCGCCCGCGCTCGCCGATCAAACCAACGACCGTCGCATCCGCGCTGCATCCGCCGGCAATCGACTCGAGCAGCGTGCTTTTGCCCACGCCCGGAGCGCCGAAGATCCCAACGCGTGCGCCGCGCCCGATCGTCAACAATCCGTCGAGCACGCGTACGCCGGTCCAAAACGGTTCGCGCACGGGCGCACGGTCGTGGGGTGACGGCGACGCCGGCGCGATCGCAACGCGGCGTCCGCGCAGCGGCGGCCCGCCATCGAGCGGCCGGCCGCGCGCATCGATGGCTCGACCGAGCGCGCACGACCCGAGCGCCGTGGTGCGGACCCACGGATCGGATCGCACCGGCGTTCCGCGCGCGATGCCGCCGATGGCCGCGTGCATCGCGATGAAGACCCGTGCCGCGTCGAGCGCGCACACGTGACCGGCGGCCGGCTCGGGCGTAGCGGCAACGCTGACCCCGTCGCCGACGCGCGCACCCGGCAGGCAGGCCTCGACGAATCCGCCCCGCGCTCCCAAGACGACGCCGCGCGCGATCAACGCGCCGCCAATACGCAGTCGAGACGTGCGCCCAAACTGGCGTCGATCGTGCCGTCGCGCAAATCGAGCGCGACGTCGCCGCGTCGCAGACTCGGGTCCCCAATCACGGCGACGCCGATCGTCGCCAACGCGGCCGTCTCGTCGGGGTGCGCGCGCAGGCGCACCGGACAATCCGCCGCGTAGCGCTCGAGGGCCGTCGCGGCGATCGCCGCCACGTCGGCGGGCGCGAGTGCCAGCTCGCGCGCCAACACGTCGCACGCGATGTCGCGGAGCAGTTCGCCGGTTGCCGCGTCGACCGCATCGGCCAGCGCGGCTCGAAAACGGCGCGCGCCAGCCAGCGCATCGTCAACGTCGTAACAAGTCGGTTCGGAAGCCGCCTCGTCCGTTTGGATCGGTGTTTGGTCCCGGGCCTGATCGGGCGGCGATTCTTCCGGCGGCGAGCATCGGAAAAACTCGTCGAGCGGAACGAACTCGTCAGGCATGGCGGCGCAGCAGCTCTTGGGCGTCGGCCAGCAGCGGCGAATGCGGTCGCTGCATGCGTTTGACGATCGCGTCGCGTTCGTGCGGCGGGTAGAGTTCGAGCACGGCGGCGGCGGTCGCCGCCGGCAAGGCGCTGATGATCGCGGCGGCCGCGTGCGGCGGCTCGTGCGCCAACGCGCTGCGCACCCGCGTCGGCGCGAATCCAGCGACCGCCTTGGAAGTGCGCCGAACCGACGCCCGTTCGATCAGCGTCTGCAGCAACGCGGCCAGCGGCGGCACCGCAACGCGCGCGACCGCAAAGAATCCGAGGGCCGCAACGACGGCCGGCGCCAGCGGAACGATCGCTCCATACAGCAGCCACCAGCCGTCTTTGCGCGGCCCGGGGTCGCGATGAAAATCGACCGCCGCAATCGCCAACGCATCGCCGCGGCCGCTTTGGAATCCGACGGTGGCCGCCGCTAGGTCGCGCACCTTCGTCAGATCGATGTTGCGCGCGACGTCGACGAACACCGCCGTCGACAGACGTTGGACGGCGCCGGGCGACGCTTGCGACGTCCACTCGTGCGTTTCGCTTCCGCGGTCGTCCGTTTCGTCGCGCCGGCGGTAGCGTTTGCCGCTGCCGTCAAAGGATTCGCTGCGGGCCGCGCGGGTGATTGGGCCGCCGCCCAACGGCATCCGGCGAACGTCGCGTTCGGTGCTTGCGTCGCGGCGATATTCGGCGTGCACGCGAACGATGGTCGCGTTCTCACCGAAGGCACCGTCGAGCGCGGACTGCAGAGACCGCTGCAACTCGGCGGCATCCTCGCCGGTATCGCCGTCGTCGAGCGCGACCCCGCGATCGTCGAGGATCGTCACGTGCGCCGGATCGAGTCCGGCCACGCCGGCCGCCACGAACGCGCGAATCCCGTCGATCGCCGCGCGCGAAAGGCGCGCGCCCGCGCGCATTCGCACCCGCACGCTGGCGCTGGCTTGGTGGGTGGACTGGTCGGCAAACTCGGCCGACTTGGCCGGCGCCACGATCACCCGGGCATCGTCGAGCCCGTCGATTCCACGCAGCCCCGCTTCGATGTCGCCGGCTAGCCCGGCGCGCGTCTGCGCGTCGATCACGGCTTGCGGCGTTAGGACGCCGACGTCGGCCAGCGCCTCGCCGCTGCTCTCGAGATGCGCGTGCGGAACCCCCGCAAGCGAAAGCCGCAACAGGACGTCGTTGCGGCTTCGCGCGTCGACTACGACGTTGTCGGACGTCGGCGTGAACGTCACGTTCCAGCCGGCCAGCCGTTCCTCGACCTCGGTAAGTTGTTCGGCATGCAGCGGCGTGGCGAAGAGCGGCTCGCGCGCCGGGTGCGCCACGATGCTGCCGAAAATCGAAAGAAACGCGGCGACGGCCGCGATCGCGCCGGCGGCGATTCGGGCCGTCTTCGGCAGCGCGTTCCAGCGCGCGAGCAGGTGCGCGGCGTACTGCATCGCCGCGTCAGACTTGCATGTTCAGAACCGACTGCACCGCTTGCGCGGATCGTTGCCCGGCGGCGGTTGCAACCGAGAGCGCGACGTCGGCGCGAGCCCGCTCGTACACGGCCTGCGCCAGCGATCCGCCGCCGTTCGCAAACGCGTCCTCGGCGGCAGTCGCACCCTCCAGATCTGCTCCGAGCGCGTCGAGCGCGCGCGCGAAATCCGACGCCCCGGCGCCCGGATTCCGGGACGGGGCGTCGAGGACGGGCGCGTCCGGGATCAATGGTTCGACCTTCATAGACGTCCGAGCTCGATCGTCTTCTCGGCCAGCGTCTTGCCGACGTCGAACAGCGAGGCGTCCGACTCGTACGCCCGCGAGGCGTTCATCACCGCGATCATTTCGGTAAGGATGTCGACGTTGGTGCCGCGCTCGCCGTGCGATCCCGAAAACTCGACCCGGGTCTCGCCATCGTCGCCGTCGACGATTTTAAATTCCGGAACCAGACGCGCGTAACTCCCGTCCGGGCCGGCGGCTTCGGCGGCCGCAACGTTGCGCGCGGCCACGTCCAACGCTGCGCGTTGCGCGTCCATGCCGCTAGCAGCCGAATCCAGCAGGTCGATCGTCATTTCGTCACCGCTTTGATTTCTTCAAAGCGAGCGCGCTGCGCGCCGAGCAGCGCTTCGCTGAAAATCGCCGCCTGAGCGGTGCGCGCCATTGCGGCGTCCGCCGCGCGGCCCGTCTCGCCCCCGGCATTAGCGCGAGCGACGGCGGCCTGCGCGTCCAGCAGCCGGGTGCGCGCGCCCTCGAGCGCGCCGCGTAAAGAGTCGCCTACATCGAACATGCCCCCACGCTACGCGCCGCCGATGTCCGAAAGTCAACCGCCGGATTTCCGCGCTATGTCGCCCGCCGCGCCGCCCGATCTGCTCGATCGCACGCCAACGAGGCGTGCATCCCACCGGCCTGAGTTATTGGCGAATGCTCTATCAGGCTGGAAAGCTCGATGCGCGGTCGGCGTCGCGGGTTCGTGCCACGGAGGCGACCGCCACGTTTGTGCCGGTAGGCATCGTGCCTGCCGTACGCGGTCCACAACGGGCGCGCAGGCGATCCGGATCGCGCAGTCGGCAATGAGCGACTTGCTCTTGCTGCCCCAGGCCGTCTCGAGTTGACTCGAGTCTTTCCTCAGGGAATCGCTTGTACGACCGCCTCATTAGCAGCCTCGGACTGGAATTGCTTTCGATAATAAAAAAAATTGACTCTTCGGGGTTTGTAGTGGGTGAAAAGGATGGTTTTTTGCACCAAGACCCGCATCGGGCGGGATGCAGGACAAGCCGTCTAAGCGATCCGAGCTGTTCAAGCGCGCTCGGTCCATGTTTGATCCGTATTGAAACACGAGCCGGGCGGTGCCGCGTGAACGTTCCGGACTCATGCTCCAACAATTCTCTCGTAGATGTTCATAAACGCAGCGACGACCTCGTCGCCTGTAGCAAATGGGAGGGCCTGCGCAGCAGCGAGAGATGCTATCTCGACCCTCCACGCTGGCGAGATGTCGATCGATGGCGGCCATGCATGCTGCGCCCGCTGTGCAAAGACGCGAATGCAGGCAGACTGGACCGCCTTCGGATCGAGCTGACTGAGTATGTCGAGGAAAACGACGTCAAGGATATCTCTCGCGCGGTTCTCGCCTTCGACTCGAGGATTTGTGCACGCGTGTAGCTTCTGAGCAACCTGAATATCAAGCGTAATACAACGGACCGGCGAAGTGACCGGAATACCGAGTTCAGCAACGCCTCTGATCGTCGGCGCAACAAGATCTACGGTCGGTTCATCAGCGGGACCGAGATCAATCTGAATCGTTTGAAACCCGCGCCCGCGGTAGGTGATTGCGACATCAACGCGCACGGTATCGACAAGTTCTAGGTCACGTGGAACTTTCACGCGGAACGTAAATTCATCGAATCCTAGCGCGGCTGCGCGCTCAAGCGCCGCAAATCGTTCGCGGCGAGTATTGCCGGGCAAGCCAACGTCCATATCCTTTGTAGTGCGAGCACGATCGGCGAATCGCAGCTCAAGTGCCGCACCGCCCTTGAGATGGTAGTCAGTAATGACGCCTTCGTCGATCGCTCGTTGGAGCACGCCGCATAACGCGAGGAACGAGACCCAACGGCGCAGCCTGAGTTCGTCGACGTCGGTCTCTCTCGCAACTCGGTAAAGGGCCTTGTCAAGCCGCTTACGCACCATGTAGGTTTTTCAATTCCTTGGTCAGCCGGCGACTTTCGATTTCAGTAATAAAGCCTTCGCGGCGCGCTTGTACAACGGCGTCGGCAGCAAAACGCAAGTTGCCGCTTCGCGCAAGATCGAGAACCGTTCGCGGGACGGATGTGACGGGCAGGCCCTCGTGTTCGATGACATCGCTGCTGTCGAGAATCGCCCGATGAATCGCGATCCGCGCAGGCGCAGTGCGTCGGAGCCGAGCATGCGGCGGAACCGTGAGCTGGATCGTCGACGGGTTCGCGTCGGTAAGGCCAAGGACCGCAAGGGCCGTCTCATGGGAAAGAGCCACGCGTGGGCCTCGATGCGACTTCGCCCAGAGAATCGCTTCACGATACGGGG
>DATCGB010000090.1:0-2848 GCA_036509155.1 Candidatus Tumulicola sp.
GCAGAATCTCGAACGGCGTCAACCCGATGCCGATCGCAAGACCGAGATCGCGGTAGTACGGCGCGAGAATATCTTTGCCGCGGTGAAAGGCCATTGCGGCGCCGGCCTGCAGCGCTTCGTGGCCCTCGCTGCCGAGCGCGAACGGCACCTTGCCCTGGCGATTGAGCTGGAATCCGCGATTGTCCAGCTGGCGCTGCATCAGCATGTTGCGCAGCATCGCCCGCAACTGCTCGTCGGTGAGCCCGTGGCGCTCCAGCGCTCGCGCTTTGGTATCGGTCTTGGCCATTACTGTTGCTTCCTTTGTAGATCGTCTGTAGATCGTCGCCCCTCAGCCGCCAAGGCGGCCGAGGTGCTTTCTAAAGAATAAAACTAGCGCCACGGTTCCCAGCCGTCGGCGTACACGTTGGCGTACAGGTCGCCGGCGGTCGGGTAGGGCATGGCTTCGGCTCGGTCTGTTGCATCGTTCGCTTCGGCGAGGACGGAACGCTTCAGTTCCTCGGCGCTCTCCGCGGTGAGAATTCCCTGTTCGATGAGGACGCGCTCGAAGCACGGGAGCGGGTCGCTCTTGCGGCGCTCCTCGACCTCTTCGCGCGAGCGGTACGCGCGGTCGTCGTCGTCGGTCGTGTGTGCGAGGAACCGGTAGCACTTCGCCTCGATCAGCGTCGGGCCGCCGCCGGCGCGTGCCCGGTCCAGCGCTTCCTTGACGGCGCCGTAGCAGGCGATCGGATCGAAGCCGTTCACGACGACGCCGGGAAATCCGTACCCCGCGGCACGTTTGTACACGTCCGGCTGCGCCATTTGGCGCGCGAGCGGCGTCGAAATCGCCCACTCGTTGTTCTCGCAGAGAAACACGACGGGCAGTTTGTGTACGGCGGCAAAGTTCAGCGACTCGTGCCACTCGCCTTCGCTGGTGCAGCCATCGCCGAACGCCGTCAGGACGGCACGTTTTTCACCGCGATACTTCATCGCATAAGCGGCGCCGACGGCATGCGGCAGTTGCGCGGCGATAATCGAGCTGATGGTATACAGGCCGAGGCGTTTGCTGGCGTAATGATGCGGAAATTGCCGGCCGCCCGAGTGATCGGAAGCGCGTCCGAACAGCGACAGCAGCACTTCGTACGGCGTCAAGCCGATGCCGAGATCGAGCCCGAGATCGCGATAGTACGGCACGAGCACGTCGGTCCCGCGCAGGAACGCCATGGCGGCGCCGGCTTGCACGGCTTCGTGCCCCTCGCCCGCCGAGGCGAAGGGGATCTTTCCCTGGCGATTGAGCTGGAAGCCCCGGCTTTCCAGCGTCCGATGGGTCACCATCGTGCGCAGCAGCCCGATAAGCTGTGCGTCGGTGAGGCCACGGCGCTCGAATTTCGGCGCAGCTTTCTTCGGCGCGACCTTCTTCGAGGAACGGGGCGCTGGGGGCCGGCGGACCGGCGTTTTTGTTTTCGGCACGGGACTCCGTAACTCGCCCGGCGCCGCCGCCAAATCCTGCGGAGCCGCTGGAGAGGGGGCGAGCCCTCGGCCGCGCGAAGCAGTGCCCCGATGCAAAAAACGGGTGTTTTCCTGCTCGCGCTTGTCTGTGCGTTTCAGTCGGTGCCGGCCCTCGCTCAGACACCGTCTCCCTCGCCCAGCGCGACGCCGGAGTCGAACCCCTTCTGTGCGGTGCGCGCTTGGGCGCGGGGACCCCTCAATGCGGCGGATCCCGAATACCGGCTGCTCATGAACTCGTCGGTTGGCGGGACGCTCTCGGTGCACGTGACGATGATCGGCGACTCCGGCGCGTACGATGCCTATGTGGCGGACACGACGCTCGTGCCGGGATCGTCCGGTTTCAATCTGCCAAAGCGAACCGTTGTGAAGCTTCCAGCCGGCGCCGTCGTGAAATACGCCTATGTCGATTCGTACATCGTTGCGGGGGCGCCGAAGATCGACTGCCCGTCGCAGCCTTCCAAAATCGCCGCAAGTACACCCGGGGTTAATCTCGATGCCACGACGTACGTCTCCGCCACCTTTTTGCAAACGCTTCCGCCGTTGCCGTGCGGGGTAATGTACGCGCCGCCGCACGTGCGTGGATACTCGCCGCGAACCGGCTATTGGGGCAACAAGCCGCTTACTACGAAGGTACACGGCTTCATCAACTCCGATGGAAGGGTCGTGCAGATGAGCGTCTATAAATCCAGCGGCGTCGATGGAATCGACGACGAAGCGATGGCGTCGGCGCAGCACTCCACCTATGCCCCGGCGACGTTTCTCTGCACGCCCGTGGTCGGCGATTATCTCTTTAGCTTCACGTACCGGCCATGAGCGTACGCGCGAACACACTCGCACTCGCGATCGTCCTCGCCTGCTCGCCCATAACGACCGCAAGCGCGGGCGTCCCGTCGCCGGCGCCGTCACCTTCGGCGGCTCCATGGAAGTTCGATAACCCGTTTTGTGACGTTCGCGCCGCTCTGGTGCCGGTCGAGTCGGCGGTGAAGGGAACGGAATATTTGGTCGAGTTGTACGCGAGCCACGGCACGCGCGTCTCGGCGCACGTCACGCTGATCGGCGCCGAGGGCGCGTACGACGCCAACCTGCCGTTCACGAATCTTAGCGGTGCTGCGAACGATCGCCGGACGGACGGCATCGTCGTAAAGATGCCGGAAACCGCGCCTATCCACTATTTCTTCGTCGACACGTTTACGATCGATGGCGAAGCGCCGTATACGTGTCCCTCGTACGTTCAGCTTTCCGGATCCGGTCCGTCAGAGGACTCCATCAGCGGCGGCCTCACGAACGTCACCGCGACGTTTCTCCAAAAGCTGCCCGATTTGCCGTGCGGCAAAGCGTACGTCGCACCGACCTCGCGCAAAGG
>DATCGB010000091.1:0-2443 GCA_036509155.1 Candidatus Tumulicola sp.
GAGCCCGAGGTGTTGCTGATGGACGAGCCGACGTCGTCGCTCGACCCGATTTCCACGCTGAGCATCGAAGAGCTTATGACCGTCTTAGCGGCCGAGTATGCGATCGTCGTGGTTACGCACAACATGCAGCAAGCGGCGCGCGTTTCGAAATATTCGGCGTTCATGCTAGCCGACGAGACCGGCGTCGGACGACTGATCGAGATGGACGAGACGACTCGAATCTTCACCAAACCGTCGGACCGCCGCACCGAAGACTACATCACCGGACGGTTTGGCTAGAAGCCGGCTGTCTCCGGGCCCTGCCGTGGGACGGGAACGCGCGGCAGGCGGCGAAGCATGACCCTCCCGGAAGTAGAAGGAGGCTCGTGGTGTTTAAGGATCGGGTTGCATTGGTTACCGGCGGCACGCGCGGCATCGGCGCCGCCATTACGCAGATGCTCGTCGAAAACGGCGCGTCGGTGGCCGCCGGTTATAGCCGCGGGCTAGAAAGCGCGCAGCGCTTTAAAGATCGGATGGCAGCTAACGGCGCCAAGCTCTCGATTCACCAGGGACGGGTCGACGACAGCGACGACTGCAATCGCGTTTTCAAGGAAGCGATCGATACGTACGGGCGGGTCGACTATTTGGTCAACAACGCCGGCATTACGATCGACAAGACGGTTCGCAAGATGACCGTCGACGATTGGCGCCAGGTCCTCAACGTCAACCTTTCGGGCGCGTTTCAAATGACCAAAGCGGTGCTCGAGCACATGATCGAGCGCGGCTCCGGCCGGATCGTAATGATTAGCTCGGTCATCGGCGAAACCGGCAACGTCGGGCAGGCCAACTACGCGGCGTCGAAAGCCGGCTTGTTCGGCTTTACGAAAAGTTTGGCGCTGGAGATGGCGCAACGCGGGATCACCGTGAACAGCGTCGCGCCCGGGTTCATCGCGACCGAGATGGTCGAATCGATTCCACAGGCCGCGCTCGACCGCGTGATCGAAAAAATACCCCAGCGGCGCCTGGGCAAACCCGAAGAAGTCGCGCGCGTAGTGCGTTTTCTGCTCGAAGATGAGGCCAGCTATATTACCGGCGCGGTCTACTCGGTCAACGGCGGCCTGGACATGTAAATCGGGGGCCTGAAGGTAAACTGAGAGGCTGCTGTGTAAATCTAGCGCGTGAGCAGTTTACCACTTGAAAAGCGGGTCGCCATCGTAACGGGCGGCTCCCGCGGCATCGGGGGGGCGATTAGCCGCCTCCTGGCCGACGACGGCGCGACCGTGGCCGTCTTAGGGCTTCCAATCGACCGGGAACGCACCGAGACGCTTCGCACGCACCTCAACGGCAGCGCGCCGCGGTTGCATTTTTACGAGGGGGACGTCGGCGATTTCGCGGCCTGCCGGCAAGCGGTCGGCAAGGTGCTCGAGGCCCACGGGCGGATCGACTATCTGATCAACAATGCGGGCATCACGCGCGACCACACGGTCCGTAAGATGACCGAAGACGAGTGGCAAGCGGTCCTGCAAATCAACCTTACCGGGCCGTTTTTTATGACCAAAGCCGTGCTCGACACGATGGTCGCGCAAGGCTTCGGGCGAATCGTCAACATCAGCTCGGTGGTCGGCGAGAGCGGGAACTTCGGGCAGGCCAACTATGCCGCGGCCAAGGCCGGGCTGATCGGTCTTACGAAGACCGTCGCGTTGGAAGTTGCCAAGAGTCACATCACTGTCAACGCGGTCGCGCCGGGCTTCATCGAAACGGAGATGACCAAGGCGATGCCCTCCGCGGCGATCGAGATGGCGATATCGCAAACGCCCAAACGCCGGCTGGGCCAGCCCGACGAGGTCGCGCACGTGGTGCGGTTTCTGATCGACGATAAGGCCGCATACATTACCGGCGCGGTGTACAACGTTAACGGCGGATGGTACATGTGACGATGGTGGACGAAGCTCGCGAGAACGGCGCGATCGCAGCCGACGACTTAAGCTACGGCATCGACGTTACGGGACTCGACCCGGGGTCGCTCAACGACGCGCTCAAAGCCGTGATGGCCGACGCGATGGCCGATCCGCTTCGCATGAGTACGTGGATGGCGGGCCTGGCACTCGCCGAGCAAAACGTCGGCCTGAACATGCTGCGGCGGCTGAGCGGTCAGGACGCGGTGACGGCGTTCTCCCCTCCGCCCGCGCCCGACAAACGTTTCGCCGAACCGGAATGGGCGAGCAATCCGCTGCTGGCCGGTATCGTCGAAGACTATCGCGTGCGCTCGCAGGCCGCGCTACAGCTGGTCGATTCGGCACGCCTGCCGGAGGCGACGCGTCGCAAAGCGCGATTTGCCATGCAGTTGATGCTCGACGCATTCGCGCCGAGCAACGTGCCTTGGCTGAATCCGGGCGTCGTCAAAGAGGCGATGGACAGCCAGGGAATGAGCTTGGTGCGCGGCATGCGCAACTTCGTGGACGAC
>DATCGB010000092.1:0-22315 GCA_036509155.1 Candidatus Tumulicola sp.
CGACGCGAGCAACGCGCGAACGGCCGCCATTCTGCTGCCGAAGAGCATCGCCAAACGTAAGCCCGGCGATCGTTTGGCCGGCGGCGTTGGAACCGTCGAAGCACCGCTCGCCCTTTACGCCAGCGCCGCCGCGGCCGAAGCGGCCCTGGCGATCGGGCGGCACCTCTTCGGGCCGGCACGCGTGGTTGTGTACGACGAGCTGGGCGCCTATCCGCTGCTTTACGAAGGCGCCGACGTGCTCCGGCTGCAAGGCTTCGCGCGACGCGTCCTGGCGCCGTTGCGCGCCTATGACGAGAAGCATCAAACCGAACTCGAACGAACGCTGCGGCTCTTCTTTGCGGTTGGACAGAACGTCAAAACGGCGGCGGCCCAGTTGAACGTGCACCGCCACACCGTGTTTTATCGGCTGCGGCAGATCGGCGAGATCGCCGGCTGCTCGCTCGAAAGCCCACACGATCAACTCACTTTGCGTTTGGCGGTAGCGATCGATGCACTCCACTCCTCATGACGCCCGACGCCCCGCCAACAAGCGGGACGTCGTCAAACTCGCGCGCGAGGCAAACGTTCGCTTCGTGCGACTGGTCTTTGCCGATATCTTCGGCGTGAGCAAAAACGTGTCGATTCCGGTCGAGGAACTCGAACACGCGCTCGAGGGACGGGTGACGTTCGACGGCGGATCGATCGACGGATTCGTACGCGGCGAGGAACTCGACATGCTGCTGCACCCCGACCCCGCGACGTTCGCAATCTATCCGTGGCCGGCTTCCAACGGGCGCGAAGCGCGCTTGATTTGCGACATCGCAATGCCCGACGGCCTGCCCTTTGAAGGCTGTCCGCGCACGACGCTCCGGCGCGCTATCGAAAGCGCGGGTGCTTCTGCGGGAGTTCGGGTCGGCCTCGAAGCCGAGTTTTATCTGTTTGCAAGGCAGCCCGGCGACGCACTATCGACGGCTACGATCGACGTGGGCTCGTATTTCGATTTCTCCGCGGGCGACCGCGGAGAGGAGGCGCGCAACGCGATCGTGGCGGCGCTGCAGTCGATGGGCGTGCCGATCGCTTCGGCCCATCACGAGCACGGCGCCGGTCAGCACGAGATCGACATCGCGCACGACGACCCGCTGGCGGCGGCCGATCACGCGCTGACGTTGCGCACGATTGCCAAGCACGTCGCCGCCGAATTCGACCTGGATGCGACGTTCATGCCCAAACCGCTGGAGGATCGCGCCGGGAGCGGTCTGCACGTCGACTTCCGGCTCGACGAGAATGCCGACGAAGCAACCGCGCTGTACGTCGTCGGCGGTTTGCTCGCGCACGCGCCGGCAACGACGGCGATCTGCAACCCAACGGTCAACTCGTACAAGCGGCTGGTCGCCGCCTGGGACGCGCCGATCTACGCGGTGTGGTCGCAGCGCAGCGCGAACGCGCTGGTGCGCGTGCCGCCCGGGCAATCGCCGCCGCGCATCGAGATGCGTAGCCCCGACCCCGCGTGCAATCCCTATCTCGCGCTCGCCGTGCTGATCGGCGCGGCCGCCGACGGCGTGGCGCGCGCCACGCTGCCCGGACCGCCGCTGACCGGCTCGACGTACGAGCTTAGCGAACTCGAACGCCGCGAACGCGGCATCGGCACGCTGCCCAAGTCGCTGCGTCAAGCGATCGTCGAACTCGACGGCGACCCGGTCGTGCGCGCCGCACTCGGCGACCACCTCTTCCACGCATTTCGCGACGCAAAACTGGCCGAGTACGAACGCTATCGCCGCGCAGTTCATCCCTGGGAGCGCGAACGCTACCTGCGTTTGTATTGACGGGTCAAGTTCGCTGGAGTGCAGAAGTATGGAGCCATGAAATACCGGACGTATCCGAAAACCGACGTTACCGTGAGCGAGGTCGGGTTCGGCCTGTGGACGATCGCAACGGATTGGTGGGGCGAGAAAACCGACGACGACGCCGTCGCCATGCTGCGCGAGGCGGCCGGCCTCGGCATCACCCTCTACGACGCCGCCGATACGTACGGCGACGGGCGCAGCGAGGAGCAACTGGCGAAAGCGTTCGCCGGACGGCGCGAGTCGGTCGTGTATGCGACGAAGTTCGGGTACGATTTCTATTCGCCGCAGGACGCCGAAAAACCGCGCGGTCAGTCGGCGCTTCCGCACGACTTCTCGCCTGCGTTCGTTCGCAAAGCGCTGGAAGAATCGCTGCGCCGCCTGCAGACCGACTACATCGACATCTACCAAATGCACAACGCGCGCATGGGACAGATCGAAGACGATGGGTTGTGGGAGCTGCTCGAATCGTTCAAGCGCGAGGGTAAAATTCGGATGTACGGCGTAGCCCTCGGCCCGGCCATCGGCTGGCTGTACGAAGGGGTCGACGCGGTACGAAAACGCAACGTCGCGAGCCTGCAGATCATCTGGAACGTCCTCGAGCAGTATCCCGGAAACGAACAAATCCGCGCCGCCTACGAGAGCGCCGCCGACACCGGCTACATGATCCGCGTGCCCCATTCGAGCGGCCTGCTGGAAGGGCGCTATACCGCCGACACGGTCTTTCCGGAAAACGACCATCGGCGGCACCGTCCGCGTTCGTGGCTGACCAACGGCGTGCAGAAAGTCGACCGTCTCCGGTTTCTGGAACGGCCCGGCCGAACGCTCGGCCAGGCCGCCGTCGGCTGGCTTCTCGACGAGCCGCGCGTGATGAGCGTGCTTCCGAACATCTACGATCGCGACCAGTTGGTCGAGTTTGCCGCCGCGCCGGACGCGCCGGCGATCGAACCCGCCGAAAGAAAGCAGATCGAGGAACTTCACGCCGAGAACTTCGGCATCGACGAACCTCCGATGAACTTCAAGGGAACGATGTCGCGCGACGCGGCCGTTTCAATCTAAGCCGGCATGGAGTCCGAACGCGTCTTCACGCCGCTCGCGCCCGCGCCCATCGGCCCATACAGCCAAGCGGTCCGAAGCGGCAACGACATCTTCTGCAGCGGACAAATCCCGATCGACCCGCAGACCGGCGAACTGGTGCGTGGCGACGTTTCGGTTCAAACCGAACGAGCGCTGCAGAATCTCGAGGCGGTGCTGACGGCCGCCGGAACGTCCTTCGACGACGTCGTCAAGACGACGATCTTCCTGGTCGACATGAGCGACTTTGGAGCGGTAAACGCCGCGTACGAAAAATATTTTGGCACGCTCAAACCGGCCCGCTCCACGGTCGCGGTCGCCGGGCTGCCGAAAGGCGCCCGCGTCGAGATCGACTGCATCGCGCGCCGTCGTTAAGGTAGCAGGTTAGAGCTGCGGCGCGCCCCGAACCGTCGCGAGTTTGACCGATTCTTCGGAGGCGATCCGGGCCACGTCGGGGTCGAGCGAGGCTTCGGCGATCTTCAACTGGTCGAGCGCGAGCGAATTTTTTCCCTGCGAGGCGTACGCAACCGCCAACAGGTAGCGGATGCGGCCATCCCCCGGCGCCGCCGCAATGCCCTTGAGCAGTGCCGCCTGGGCTAACGTATAGAGGCCGTAATGCTCGTAGTCGATTCCCAGATCGACGTAGGCTTCGGGCAAGTACGGATCGACGACGGTTGCTTGCACGTAGAAATCGACCGCGCCCTTCCAGTCTCCGCGCCGGTCGGCCAGAAATCCAAAGTTTACCAGCGTTTCGGGCCGTTCGGGCGCCAGCGAGTGGGCGTGCGCCAAAATCGGTTTGGCCGCGTCGTCCTGCCCGGACTGCAGATACGCGGCGCCGAGATTATTCGTGCACGTATAATTCGTGTTATCGATCCCTAGACACTTCTGAAAATCTTTTTCCGCTTCGGGATAGTTGTGCAAATCGAAGTACGCCAATCCCAAGCCGTTGAGGGCAGTCAGCGATTGGGGATCGCTGTCGAGTGCGCGCATGAAATACGCCAGCGCGTCGGCCGGGCGATGCAAGGCGGCAAAGACTTGTCCCATCTCGGCTTGGATGTCGGCGTCGGTCGGCTGCGCCGCGGCCAAACGCTCCATCTGCTGGCGATACTGCGGAAGGTCGCCCTTTCGCAGGTGCATGGCGACCAAATCGGCCACGGAGTCGGTGCCCGGCAGCGCCTTATCGAACTGCACGATCGCCGCGTCGACGCGATTTTGGGTCGCGTACACGACGCCCAAACGGTTATGCGTTTCGCGATCGCTGGGACTGTGCGCGAGAATGTTTTGGTAGACCTCCTCGGCCTTGGTGAGGCGGCCTTGCCGATAGTACAAGTCGCCGAGAAAACGTTCCGGACCGGCTTCGCCCGGATGCGAGACCACGTAAACTTCAAGCCCTTTGACGGCTCCGGCCAGGTCGCCGGCCGCGATCCGCTCGCGGGCGGTATGAATCGCCCCCACCGGGTCCGAGGCAAAGATCGGCTCGAAGACCGAGGGATCGTTGATGACCTTGACCTGGGCTACGGCGCGGCTGCCGGCCAGTGCGATCAGGGCTAGGGCTAGGGCCGCGAATAGGTAAAAACGGCGCTGCACTTCGGTCTCCCTCGTCGGTTACGGACGATATTCATCAGTATAACGCTTGGCAGGCACGAGCGTGACTCGCCCCGGGGCCGCTGCGGCCGGGCGCGCTACTTGACCAGTGGGAGAACGTTGCTCGGGGTAAGCGGATAGAAGGTCATCGCGACCACCAGCACGGCGCAGACTACCACGCTCGCCCACGCCAGCGGTACGAACGGCTTGGCTTCGTGGCCTTCCGCCCGGCCGCGCCCGTACATCGCAAAAATGACCTTCGCGTAGGCGTACAGCGAGACGGCCGTACCGGCGATCAACAGCCCCGCCATCCACACGTAGCCGGCGCTGACGCTCGACGCGAGGATGAGGATTTTCCCCAAGAAGCCGGCGGTCGGCGGCAAACCCGCTAAAGCGAGCAAGAAGAACGTCATCGCGGCGGCCAGCCACGGTCGCCGGCGCGCCAGCCCCTCGTAGTTGCTTAGCCGCGAACCCTGCTCGCCGTCGTTCGAAAGCGACGCCGCGACGGCGAACGCGCCAAGATTCATAAACGTATACGCCGCGAGGTAGAAAATCGCGTACCGCAGCCCGAGCGGCGTGCCGCCGGCCAGCGCGGTGAGGATGTATCCCACTTGCGCGATGCCGGAATACGCGAGCAGCCGTTTGAGGTCGCGCTGCGCGAGCATGCCGGCGTTTCCGGCGATCATCGAGATTCCGGCGACGATCCAGATCGGCAGCAGCAGCTTCCCCGAAACGCCCGACGGGAGCGCCGCGTAGATGAAGCGCGCGAACACGGCCAACGTCGCGGCTTTGGTTGCGACGCTCATGAACGCCGTGACCGGCAGCGGCGCGCCCTCGTAGACGTCGGGCGCCCACGTATGAAACGGAACCAAACTCAACTTGAAGGAAAGTCCGATCAGGAACATGCCGGAACCCATCCAGAACAACGCGCTCCCGGCCAGCGCCGGATTGACGAAGTCGGCAAGCATGACGCTGCCGGTCGCGCCGAAGAGCAGCGCCATGCCGTACAGCATGAAGCCCGAAGCCGTCGAGCTGAGAATGAGGTATTTCAAGGCCGACTCGCGAGCCGTCTTGCGATCGACCAAGCCGCACAGACAGTAGAGCGCCAGCGAGAGCAGCTCGAGCCCGAGGAAGATCGTCATCAGATTGGCGGCGCCGGCCATCAGCATCGCGCCGCACGTGCTCCAGAGCATCAGCGCGACGGTCCCGGCAATCCGTTCGGGCGGTCCGATGGCGCCGTATAGAACGAGCGATCCGATCGCCGCCAACAGCACGATCTCTTCGAAAACGCTCGTAAAACCGCCGACCATGAACCCGCCGAAAAAGGCGTTGTAATCGTGGCCGAACTGCTGGGCGGCAAGTACGCCCGCCACGACGCTGCCGAGTACGCCGATGACGATCGAGACGTAGCGCCGCGAGTGGGAGCGCGACGCCAGGTCGACGATCAGCACCAGCAGGCCGGTAATGGCGACCGCGGCAATCGGTTCGAGCGCCGACCAGTCGGCGACCGCGAACGGAATCGGCGTCATTTTACGATTCCCGCGAACGCCGCCATGATGGCGTGCGGCTGGATGCCGATCAGCACCAGCGCGGCCAGCAGCGGAGCAACGGCCAGCCCCTCAAGCCACGTGAGATCGCGGCGCACCGGAAGCTCGTCGATTTCGGGACCGTTCATGATGCCTTGATATAGTCTCAAGAAGTACGCGGCAGCCAACACGATGGACACCAGCGCCACGACTGCCGGCCAAACGTGCCCGGCCTGATAGACGCCGATGAGAATGATGAGTTCGCCGACGAATCCGGCCAGGCCGGGCAATCCTAGCGCGGCCAAACAGGCGATGCAAAATGCCCCGGCCAGCCGCGGGTTCGTCCTTCCGAGGCCGCCCAGCCGCACCAGCGAGCGCGTTCCCTCGCGGTCTTCCACGTAGCCGACGATCATGAAGAGCGCCGCCGAAAACAGTCCGTGCGCGATCATATACACGATCGCGCCCTGGAGCGCCAACTGATTTCCGACGGCGATCGCGATGAGTATCAAGCCCAGATGCGAGAGCGACGAGTACGCAACGATACGTTTGGCGTCGTGCGCAACGAGCGCGACGGTCGCGCCGTATACCAGCGAGATTGCGCCGAGCACGATGAAAATGCCGGCGTACTGACGCACGTACTCGGGCAAGAACGCGAGGCCGATCGCGATGAAGCCGTACAAACCGGCCTTGGACTGCACGGCCGCGACCACCGCAACCATCGGGGCCGGCAGGTCGGCGTAGGTCGGCGGCATCCACGTGTGCAGCGGCCACACCGGCGTTTTTACCAAGAAGGCCACGGCAAAGCCGGCGAAGATCCACGGCGCCCAGGCGCCTGCCAAGTGTACGTCGCCGCGCCCGATGACGTCGGTCGAACCGTAGATGATACCGAAGGCGGCCGTCGCCAGCAGCAGCAGCAAGCCGGCGGAAAAGTTGTAGATGAGATAGCGCCACGCGGTCGCGGGACGTTCGCTCCAGCCGGTCAGCACGAAAAAGACCGGAACGAGCATGAGGTCCCAAAACAGCGCGAACGCCAGCAAGTCGCGCGCCAGGAACAACCCCAGCATCGAGCCCTCGAGCAGCAGCATCATCGCAGTAAAACCGCGCATGCGCGGGAGCCGGGCGGCGGCGATGGCGCACGCCGTGCACAGCGCCAGCATCAGCGACAGCCAAAATGAAACCGGCGTAGCGCCGAAGTGAAAGGCCGCTTCGAACGGCCGCGAGAGCCAGCGGAAACTCCATTCCTGGTTCCCGGCAAAGAGCAGCATGAAGAAGGTCGCGGCTCCGACCAGCGTGCCGATCGCCCGCGAGGCGTTTCGGTCGTCGCGCGGTAACGCGAACAGCAGCAGCCCGGCGACGATCGGCAGCAGGATGGTTGCGAGCACCAGCATCAGTGCAGCCCCCCGGCCGCAAACGCGTAGTAGACGATAAAGCAGGCCGCCCCCAGCGCCAGAATCAGCGCGTAGGCGCGGACCAGGCCGCTCTCGGCGGCCTGCACGAACGCGCCGGCCGCGCGCGTGACGAGCGTGACTTCGCGCACGGCTCCGTCGATGACGTGCGGGTCTAAGACGCGTTCGAACAGGGTGCCGAAGAGCTGCGAGGTACGAACGAAAATCAGATCGATGACGGCGTCGAAGTAGAACAGGTTGGTCAAGACCGCCGGCATGCGCACGGATTCGGAGCGTAGCCGTGCGACGGCGTCGGCTTGCGCGGCCTTGGCGGCGTAGCGCCACCACGCGATCGCAAAGCCGGCGATCACGAACAGCAGCACGATAAGCGACGTCATGCCTTCGGATATTCCGGGCGCCGGCAGCGTCTGCGCGCCGAACTGGGGCGCGAAGTAGCGTGCCCACGGCGAATCTTCGCCGCCGAACATCAGGGCCGCCCCGATCGCGACCGTCGGCACCATCAGGATCGCGACCGGCAGGCCCATGATCCAAGCCGGCGTGCGGTGCGCCGCGTGCGCGGCGTCCGCCGTGACAGTCGGCTGCGGGCGCATGCCGAGTTCGGCTGGGTCGACATCGCCCCGGTACCGTCCGAGAAACGTGATGAAGAGCAGGCGGAACATGTAATACGCGGTGAGCCCCGCCGTCACGATGCCGACGGCGTACAGCCACGGATGACCGTGCTGCAGCGTTCCGAAAATGATCCGGTCTTTTGAAAAGAATCCACTGAAGCCCGGAATGCCGCAAATCGACAGCACGCCGGTCAGAATCGCCCAAAATGCTAGCGGCATCTTCTTGCGCAAGCCGCCCATTTTCCGGACGTCTTGCTCGTTGGCGAGCGCGTGGATGATCAGGCCGGACGCCAGGAAGAGCTGCGCCTTAAAGAATGCGTGCGTGAAAAAGTGGGCGACGCCGCCTTCGTACGCGCCGACGCCGACGCCCATGATCATGTAGCCGATTTGCGACATCGTCGAATAGGCGAGGATCCGTTTGATATCCCACTGCACGCAGCCGAGAATGGCGCCGGCAATTGCGGTCAAGCCGCCGATCGTCCCGGCGAGCAGCGCGGCGTCGTGGCTGGCGCTCCACAGCGGCGCGCAGCGCGCGATCAAATAGACGCCGGCCGTCACCATGGTTGCCGCGTGAATCAACGCCGAAACCGGCGTAGGGCCTTCCATCGCGTCCGGCAGCCACGTATGCAGCGGAATCTGCGCCGACTTGGCGGCGGCGCCGATGAAGAGCGCGATGCAAATCACGAACAGGAGCTTTGGTCCGAACGCGCCGGCCGACGCAAACACATCGCCGAACGCCGTCGAATGCAGCTTGGTAACGATCGCGAAAATCGCGAACATGATCGCCACGTCGCCGACGACGTTCATCACGAAGGCTTTGCGCGCCGCGGCTACCGCCGTCGGCCGATCGAACCAGAAGCCGATCAAAAAGTAGGACGCTAGACCGACCAGTCCCCACCCGATCAGCAGCCCGACGAAGTTGTCGGAGAGCACTAACGTCAACATCGCGAACACGAAAAAGCTCATGTAGGCGAAGAAGCGCGCGTACGCGCGGTCGCCTTCCATGTAGCCCATCGAATAAAAGAGGATCAAGAAGCCGACGCCCGTGATGACGAACGTCCACAGCAGCGAGAGCGGGTCGAGCAGCAGTCCGAAGTCGAACCCCGGAATCCAGGAAAGGAGCGCCTGATGCGCGCCCAGGGCACCCGCGACGTTCTGCGTTCCCGCCCCCCACGACAAGGTCGCTAAGACGAACGACGCGGCGACGACGGCGCCGGCCAGCCAGCCGGCAGCCGTTTTGAGTTGCGGGCCCAAAACCCAGCAGGCGATCGCGCCGGCCAACGGCAGCAGCCAAAGCGCGACCAGCAGCGGGTAGGATCCGTCGACGCCCATGACGTGATGTATGCCGGTCATCCGCGCATCAACCGGATTTCGTCGACGTCCACGTTCTTTTCGTCGCGGAACGTCGTGACGACGATCGCCAGCCCGATCGCGGCTTCGGCAGCGGCCACGGTGATCACCAGAAACGCAAACACCTGTCCGGCGTTGGCCAGCCAGGCGCGCGCGAAGGCCATGAACAGCAGGTTGGCGGCGTTGAACATCAGCTCGATGCTCATCAGCGTAACCAACGGATTGCGGCGCAAGAGCACGCCGGCGACGCCCAGAAAAAACATGACGGCCGAGAGCGCGATATAGTTTCCGATCGCGACCGGCACGCTACTCGCCCCCGCGCAAGATCGCCTCGCGCATCGAACGTTCGACCTCGGCCGCGCGCTTGCGCGTCGGCACGTAGGGCACCCGATCGCCGGCCAGCAGCACCACGCCGATCACCGCGACCATCAAAATGAGCGCGGTGATTTCGAACGGCAGCAACTGAACCGTGAACAGCGCCTTGCCGAAGTCGGCCACGCTGCCGAAGACCCCGGCGCTCCCGACCGGTCCGACGGACGACGTCGTGTGAACGCTGCCCGGCGCGACGGCGGTCACGCCCGCGGTCGCGTATATCAGAAAGCCGAGCGCGGCCAGCACGACGACGACGGCCGGAACCAAGATGCCCTTGAGCCGGTTCGGCCCGGCGGAAAACGGTGCGACGCCGCTGCTCAGCAGCGCGATCACGAACACGAACAGTACCAAGATGGCGCCGGAGTACACGATGATCTGCATGACCGCGAGAAACTCGGCCGACAGGGTGACGTACAACACTGCGAGCGCGGCAAAGTTCGCCAACAGCGCGACCACGCTGTAGACCGGCTTTCTGGCGGTAATCGTCCAGACGGCGCTGACGATGACGATCGCGCCGAGCACCCAAAAGGCGATCATCCGGCCAGCCCCCGGCGCTGCGTCTTGAGAATCTCGCCGCGCCACGTCGCCGAGTACCCTTCGGAAACTTCGGTCGTCGATTTGATTTCGGCGACGCGGCCGAGGTCGCCGGGGATCCCGCCCGGACGCTCGTCGGGTGCCGGCCCCACGCCGGCCTCGACCGGCACCAGCAAGCGATCCTTATCGTAGATGAACGAGCCGCGCCGGTAGTCGGCCATTTCGAAGCGGGGCGTCAATACGATCGCATCGGTCGGACACGCCTCCTCGCACATGCCGCAAAAAATGCAGCGCAGCTCGTCGATCTCGTAGCGAGCCGCGTGCCGCTCGCCGGGCGAAAGGCGGTTATCCGGAGAGTTCTCACCGCCGATCACCGTGATCGCATTGGCCGGACAGGCGCTCGAACAAAGTTCGCACCCGATGCACCGCTCCTTACCGTCGTCGTAGCGCCGCAGCTCGTGCAAGCCATGGAAGCGCGGCGCGTGCTGCTTCTTGATCGTGGGATACTCGATCGTCGGGCGCTTGCGAAACATGAAGCCGAAAGTAATCGAGAGGCCTTTGAGGATCGCCCCAACGTTATAGAGATTCTTCTTCATTTCTATCCCCTGAAGGCCACGACGATCGCCGTCACGACGAGATTGAGGGTTGCCAGCGGCAGCAAGACCTTCCACCCGAACGCCATCAGGCGATCGTACCGCAGCCGCGGCAGCGTCGCGCGCAGCCAAATATAAAAGAACATGAACAGCGCGACCTTTATCACGAACCAGACGATGCCGGGCACGATCGTCAAACCTAAGGGCGCATTCCATCCGCCGAAAAACAACAGCGTCGCGATGCACGAAACGGTCAGCATGTTGACGTACTCGGCGATGAAAAATAGTCCGAAGCGCAAACCCGAGTACTCGGTGTGAAACCCCGCGACGAGTTCGGTTTCGGCCTCGACCAAGTCGAACGGCGTGCGGTTCGTTTCGGCGACGGCCGTGATGACGTAGATGATGCAGCCCAGAAATTGCGGCACGAAGAACCACCAGCGGGCTTGCGCGTTCACGATGCCGTCGAGCGAGGTCGTTCCGGCGAGAATCAGTACGCCGATGAACGAAAGCGACATCGCTAGTTCGTAACTGATCATCTGGGCGGTCGCGCGAACGCTGCCCAGAAGCGGGTATTTCGAGCCCGACGCCCAGCCGCCTAACGAAATGCCGTAGACGCCCAGCGACGTAATCGCCAGGATCAGCAAGATACCGGCATTGACGTTGCCGATCGCCCACGTGCCGGCCGACGACGCGCCGAACGGAATGATCGCGTATACCGAAAACGCGGTTAGCAGCGAGATGAACGGCGCCAGCCGGTAGATCAGCGGATCGGCCGTCTTCGGCGTGAGATCTTCTTTGAGAATGAGCTTGGCCGCATCCGCGGCCGGCTGCATGAGTCCCCACGGCCCGACCCGGTTAGGTCCGGGGCGCAACTGCATCCAGCCAAGGATTTTACGCTCGGCCAGCATCGAGTAGGCGAACGTCGTCATGACGACGATCAACAAAATCGCCGATTTGACCAGGACGACCAGCCAGAGCGGCGTCGCGTTGACGGTATCGATCACTCCCTGCACGGTTATGCCCGCACTCCGACCGGCGGTTCTTGCGCGAGCGTCCCATCGGACGGCTCGCCCAGCCGCGCCACGGTCGGGTCGTGCCGCCACGTTCCGCCGCCCGAGAGTATCGTGCCGTTCGCCACCGCCCCGTTGGGAACGGCGTCGGTAGAAAAGCGCGCGTCGCCGAAGCCGAAGTCGGGCACCGCGAGGGCGTGCGCGATGACGGCGGCATCGACTTCTTCGATCGTCGGAAGCTCGATCTCGAGCTGCTCGGCCAAGCCGATCAACATTTCGAGATCCGAAAGAACGCCGTCGGGCGCCTGCAGCGATGCGTTGACGGGAAGCAGATCGCCCGCGAGGTTCAGCGTCGTTCCGCTTTTCTCGAACGCGCCTTTGGCCGGGAGAACCAAGGTTGCGAGGCTCGCGGTCTCGGTCATAAACAGGTCGCTGACGACGCAGAAACCTACGCTCGCCAGCGCCGCGGCGACGGCGCCGCCGTCGGGAGCGTTGCGCACCGGATTTGCACCGAAAATCGCGAGCGCGCCCAGTTTGCCGTCGCGCGCGTCCGCGAACATGCCGAACGTGCCCCGGCCGGCGGCGCCGGCGACGTATCCCGGCCCAACGCCGGGCAGCATTCCCATCGCCTCGGCCCCGCGCGCATTACCCTGGTCGCTCGCGATGTACGTCGAGAGTTCGGCCATCTTAGCGAAAGCGTCGGCGAACGAGCGGCCGCGTTCCAGATCGATGCCGTCCCAAATCAGCGCAACCCGCGTGGCGTCCGATCCGACGGCTGCGACGGCTTGCTGCGCGGTCGCCGCGCGCACGATCTTGGCGCCGGCGTGCAACGCCGCTTTGCGCACGCGCAACCACATGACGGGAGCCCGATCTTCGGGCGATTCCCCCACCAGGACGATCGCATGCGCGCGTTCGATTCCGGCGAGCGAGCCGCCCTTCGCACCCGGCGTAGCCTGACGCTGGCGGCCGGCGCGCCAATCGAGGCTGTTCGTGCCGATCTTTCGGAACGCGTACTGCAGGACGTAGGCCTCTTCGTTGGTCAAACGGCCGCCGCCGATCGCGCCGACGCCCGAGACGCCGTTGGCCGCAATCGCCGCCGCAATAGCTTTGCGCCACAACGTGAAGGCGTCGTCCCATCCGATCTGGACGAACGTGCCGTTTTTCTTATACAGCGGCTGGGTCAGCCGTTCCGGGGACGCGTAGAAGCCGATGTTGTAGCGGCCGCGGTCGCACAGCCAGCCATCGGAAATTTTGTCGTCGTTCTCCACCGACATCGTGCGCACGACGGTGCCGTAGCGGACGTCGGCGAACTGCTGGCAGCCGACGGCGCACTGCGTGCAGCTCGTCTGCGTCCGGCGGAGGTCCCACGGACGCGATTTGAAACGATACACCTTCGACGTGAGGGCGCCGACGGGGCAGATTTCCGTCACGTTCCCGGTGAAATTATGGCGGTAAGGTTCGCCGGTAGCGGTGGCGATAATGTCGCGCGCGCCGCGATCTTTCACGACGAGCTGCCGTTCGTCGGCGATGATGTCGTCGAAACGCACGCAGCGCTGGCAAACGATGCAGCGCTCTTCGTCGAGCACGATGGTCGGTCCGAGATCGACGCCCTTTGGTTTACGTAACTTCGGATCGACCACGTCGGAATACCCGCGCCCGTAAGCCATCGCGTAGTCCTGCAGGTCGCATTCACCGCCCTTATCGCAAATCGGACAGTCGAGTGGATGGTTGACGAGCAGCAGTTCGAGAATCATCGACCTGCCGGTCTCGACCCGTTCGCCGCGGGTGTGCACCACCATCCCGTCGGCGGCCGGCGTGTTGCAGGCGATCTGCAGCTTCGGCAGGCCTTCGATCTCCACCAGACACACGCGGCAGAGGCCGGCCGGTCCCAGCTTGGGATGATAACAGTAGACGGGAATTTCTTGCCGAACCGTCTTGGCGGCTTCGACCAGCAGCGTACCCTTCGGCACGCGCACGGGTACGCCGTCGATCGTCAAGTTGACCGTCACGCCGGTACCGCCGTTTCGACCGGCATGACGCGCGCTTCAAACTGCTCCGGGAAGCGCGTCATGACCGACTTGAGGAACGGTTCGATCGAGTCGCCGAGCGCGCACAGGTTCAAACCGGTAATGGTTCGTGAAACGCGCAGCAGCATGTCGTAGTCGCCCTTGACGCCGCGCCCGTGAACGAGCCGTTCGAGCACGCGTTCCAGCCAGTCGCTGCCCTCCCGGCACGGCGTACATTGACCGCACGATTCGTGCGCGAAAAACCGCACCAAATTATAGGCCGCCTTTACGAAATCCGTGGTGTCGTCGAAAACCACGAACGCGCCGGAACCGAGCATCGAGCCGGCCTTCGTCATGTTCTCGTAGTCGTAGGGCAGATCGAGATGTTCTTCGAAGATGCACGCCGACGAACCGCCGCCGGGCTGGACCGCCATGAAGCTGCGGCCCGGGCGCAAGCCGCCGGCCAGATCGATGATTTCGCGCACCGGCGTTCCGAGCGGCACTTCGTAGTTGCCGGGACGCCGCACGTGTCCCGAAACCGAAACGATTTTGTAGCCCTTGCTGCGCTCGGTTCCAACCGACGCGAACCACTGCGCGCCCTTTTCGAGAATCGGTACGAGATACGCCAGCGTTTCGACGTTGTTCACGACCGTGGGCATGCCGTACAAGCCGGCGATTGCCGGGAACGGCGGCTTCAGGCGCGGCTCGCCACGCTTGCCTTCGAGCGAGTTGAGCAGTCCGGTTTCCTCGCCGCAAATGTAGGCGCCCGCGCCCCGCTGCACGGTTACTTCGAGGTCGAAGCCGGTTCCGAAGATATTTTTCCCGACGAATCCGGCGGCGCGCGCCTCATCGAGCGCCGCGCAAAAGATCTCGTATCCGCGCTTGAACTCGCCGCGAATGTAGATGAACGCATGATGGCAGGCGATTCCGTACGAACCCAGCAGGATGCCCTCGAGCACCAGATGCGGCGTCTCCTCGAGCAGCATGTGATCTTTAAACGTCCCGGGTTCGGCCTCGTCGCAGTTGCAGACGAGGTAACGCAAGGACTTGTCGGTCGGAAGAAACGACCACTTCTTCCCGGTTGGAAAACCCGCGCCGCCGCGTCCGCGCAAGCCCGACTTTTCGGCGAGATCGAGAACGTCGATCGGTTTGAGTTCGCGAACCGCGCGTTCCCACTGCCGGTATCCGCCGCGCGCGCGATAGACGTCGATGCCGCGTAGATCGATTTCGCCGATGCCGGCGGTCAGTACCTTAGTGACCGGCACGATCGCCCGCTTCTCTTTCTTCGTCCAATTCGACGACCGCCCGCGAGCCGAGAACCGCTCGTTCGCGCGTGTTCTGAAAAAAATACACGTCCTTATCGACGATATGGTCCAGCATGATGAGGCCGCTGCGATCGCCGACGCCGCCCGCGTTGTTGGGGTCGCGCACGCCGATCGAACCGGCCGCCTTGCGCCCGGTCGCGATCGCATCTTCCTGGCGAATCTCCCAGGTCCGTCCGGGCGGCTGCGTTTGCGCCATCGGTTCGACGCCGTACGTGCCGGCGCGGATCGCGGCGAGCAGCTCGTCGACTTTCTCATCCGTCAGGTCGTAGACGAATTCTAAGTTCACCTGCATGCACGGCGCTCGGTCGCAAGCCGCCAAACATTCGGCCTCCTCGTAGGAAATCAACCCGTCGTCGGTCGTCTGCAGGTGCCCGATGCCCAGTTTCTCGCGAAAGTGCGCCATAACGTCGTCGGCCCCGTTAATCGCGCACGCCAGGCCGCGACACGGCTGCAGCATGTACTTCCCGACGGGACGCCGGTACAACAGCGTGTAGAACGAAATCGTCCCTTCGGTTTCGGCCGGCGTGACGTCGAGCATCTCCGAGATGGTGCGGATCGCCTCGGGGCTGACGAATCCCTCGCACGCTTGAAACTCGTGCGCGAGCATCAGCAGCGCGGACCGTTTTTCCTCGTATCGAGCGACGATCCGTTCGCACTCGGGTTTGAGCCGCTCGAGCAGCGCGGGAAAATCCCGCTCCCGGCTCACCGGTCGACCTCGCCGAAGACGGGATCGAGCGAGCCGAGAATGACGACCAGGTCGGCAATCAGGTTGCCCGGCGCCAAACTCTTCACCGACTGCAAGTTGTACATGCTGGGGGGACGCGTGCGCACGCGGTACGGCCGATTTTCGCCGTTGCTGACGATATAATACCCGAGTTCGCCGCGCGGCGACTCGACCGCTTGGTACACGTCGCCCGGCGGCACGCGAAAGCCTTCGCTCACGATCTTAAAATGATGGATCAGCGCCTCCATCGAGAGCGCGATCGTCTCTTTGGGGGGAGCCGTAACCTTCGAATCGTCGATCATCACGGGGCCCGGAGTTTCCAACCGGCGGCGCGCCTGTTCGACGATGCGGTGGGATTGTTCCATCTCGTCGAGACGCACGAGAAAACGCGCGTAGGCATCGCCCTCGGTTCGGACCGGCACGTCGAACTCATACGTTTCGTAGCCGGTATACGGAAACGCTTTGCGAACGTCGTAGGCGATGCCGCTACCGCGCAGGCTGGGACCGGTCACGGCCCACTGCAGCGCCTCTTCGGGCGTGAGAACGCCGACGCCGATCGTCCGGTCCTGGAAGATCGGGTTGGCCTGCAGCAGGCCGCGCAAGTCGCGCATGCGGCCCGGAAACTTCTCGATGAAGGCGTCGAGTTCGGCCAGAAAACCGGCCGGGATGTCGCCGTTGAGGCCGCCGACGCGAACGTAGTTCGGGTGCATGCGAGCGCCCCCGGCGGCTTCCTGCAGGTCGAGAATGTTTTCGCGCAGGTCGAAACAGTAGAAAAATATCGAGATCGCGCCGAGATCGATGCCGTGCGTGCCCAGCCAGACGCAGTGCGACGCGATCCGCGTCAGCTCCATGAACAGCACGCGGATGATCTGCGCGCGCGCTGGAATCGCGTCCGCGATCCCGAGCAGCCGTTCGACCCCGAGCGCGTAGCAGAGCGCGTTGGATTCGGGCGCCAGATAGTCCATGCGTTCGATGACGGTCTGGGCCTGCGACCAAAATAGGTTCTCGGCGGTTTTTTCGATGCCCGTGTGCAGGTAGCCGATCTCGGGCTCGGCTTTAACGACGCTTTCTCCCTCGATCTCGAGCATGATCTGCAAGACGCCGTGCGTCGACGGATGCTGCGGTCCCATGGAGAGCACCATCGCGTTGCCTTCTTGGCTGACGATTTCGGGCGTCAGCGGCTGCGACGACATGCTCACGGCTTAGCGTCCCCTTCGCGCACGCGTTTGACTTGTTCTTGCAGCGCTTCGAGCGTACGGCCCGACGGCGGAGTGCCCGCCTGCACGTTGCTTTTCAGCGCGAACGCGGGGCGCGGGGCGCGTTCGCGCGCCGGCCCGCGCAGCGGATAATCCTTACGCAATGGGTGGCCTTCCCAGTCGTAGGGCATCTGAATGCGGCGCAAGTCGGCGTGACCGTCGAAGACGATGCCGAAGAGGTCGAAAACTTCGCGTTCGGCCCAGTCGGCCGACTTCCACAGATCCACCGCGGTCGGCAAATGGGGATCGTCGCCGCCGACGCCGCACAGAATCCGGACGCGCGGCGGGCGGCCGATCTCGGCGACGCCGGCCACCTTGGCGGGAATCTTCAGCAAGTGGTAGACGACGTCGAAACGCGGCGTGCGTTCCAGGTAATCGACCGCGCCCAAATCGAGCAGCATCGTGTAACCGTCGGCTTTGAGCGCTTCGAGCCGGGAGTGCAGTTGGGCGGGATCGAGCCGTTCGATGACGGCGTCATCGATCGGCGGGCGCAGGCTCGGCGGGTCGATCGCGGCGCCCGCGATCGGCGGCGTTTGAGTGCTCGGCATTCGTCTATAACCTCAGGCCTAAGAACGGGCGAGGATTCCGCCGCGGCCGCCTTCGCGGATCTGCTGCTGAATCAAATTGACGGCATAAAGCAAGCCATCGGGAGTCGGCGGACAGCCGGGCACGTAGACGTCCACCGGAACGATCGTATCGATGCCTTGGACGACGGCGTAGTTATCGAAGATCCCGCCCGAGCTCGCGCAGGCTCCCATCGAGATGACCCACTTCGGGTCGGCCATCTGGTCGTACAGGCGCTTGACGACCGGCGCCATCTTCTGGGCCACGCGCCCCGAGACGATCATCAAATCGGCTTGGCGCGGCGAACTGCGAAAGACTTCGGAACCCAGCCGCGCGATATCGTACTCCGACGACGTAACCGTCATCATCTCGATCGCACAGCACGCCAACCCCATCGTCAGCGGCCACACCGAGGAGCTTTGCGCCCAGCGCGCGACGTCGTCGAGCCGGGCGAGCATGAAGTGACCCGGGCTTACCGCCACGCGAAGCCGCCCCGCTTCCACACGTAGGCGTAGCCGATCGCCAGAACGATGATGAAGACGACCATCTCGAGCAGGCCGAAGACGCGCAGCGCGTGCATCTGCACCGCCCACGGATAAAACGACGCCGCTTCGACGTCGAAGATCACGAACAGCATCGCCACGAGGTAGAACCGCACCGGAAAGCGGCCCGAAACCGCCGAGGTCGGCTCGACCCCGCACTCGTACGCTTCGAGTTTTTGCGGGTTCGGCTTCCGCCGTTGAATCAGCCCCGGAAGAATCGTAAAGATCAGTGCCGCCGCAACTGCAACGCAGAGATAAATCGCGACCGGTTCGTACGGATTCATGGCTTGTGAAAGTTTTCACAAGCGCCGCGCGGGGACCTTTGGCAGTTGAGAAGGGACTTCGGCTGTCTCCGCGTCCCCCGACTGCGGGAGGTTTCAGGGACTTCGGGCACGGCGGGGCGTACACTGTTTGATATGCGACGACATGCGGTGTTGGGGATGCTTCTTTTGTTTGCGTTAGGGGATTCGTGTGCGCCGACCCCGGGCGTGGTCGGGGTGCAGGACTACGGGCAGGTGACCGGACGAGTGCTCGACGCGATGACCAACCGTCCGATACCTAACGCGCTCGTGTCGGTCGGGTCGCTGTACACGGCGTCGGCGGATGCTCGCGGGGTCTTCGTCTTGAGCAAGGTGCCGGCCGGCGATCAGACGGTCACCGGACGCGCGCCCGGCTTTTCGACCGGCAGCGGCGACGTGACCGTGCTCAAAGACCGGACCGTCTCGGTCGGGTACGTGCGTCTCGTGCCGGTCATCCATCCCGAGGGGCAGCCGACGCTTCAGCCGCCGGCGACGCCGTCACCGCAGCCCTCGCCCACCAGCGCCCCAACCCAGCCGCCCGCGCCCGGCGTTGCGCCGACGCCCGGCGGAGCTCCGGTAGTGACGCCCACGCCGTCGCCGGGACCGCTGCCGGTAACCCCTGCGCCCGCCGCTTCCGCGACCCCGGCCGTGCCGCCCAGCGCCTCGCCGGGTTAGTTCAGGCGGAGCGCGGCGAGGTCGAGGTCGTACTCGATCGAGCGAAAGATGCTGTCGGGGATCTCGCCGGCCTCGCGCATCCGCATGATCGTCCGGCGCTCGGCGTCGAGCGCGAGCTTCTGCAGACGCCGGTCGATTCGGGTTTCGGCGATTTCCTGACTCTCATCCTTGGCCGCCTTTCCCCGTAAGACGTTGATGCGCGCTTCGTACTCGTTGATGATACGCTCGGCGAACTCGACGTACGGACCGGCCTCGTGGCGGCGCTCCTCATCGCGCAGCCGCGCCATCCCGGCTTCGAGGGCGCGAATGCGCAGCCGGCTCTCGCGCCGCTGGTCCTTACTCGCTTCGGTCATCCCCAGCCGTTCGATCAACGGTCCGAGGGTTAGCCCCTGCAGCACGAGCGTGCTGAAAACGACGCACACCGTAAAGAAAATCGTCGGACCGCGCTGCGGAAACGGCTGCGCGCCGAACGTGTAAGGCAACGCGAGCGCGGCGGCGAGGGAGACGATCCCGCGCATTCCCGACCATCCGATAACCGTCACCGCGCGCCACGAGGGGCTCGGATCGCGCGCGCGCAGATGCGGGCTGATCCAACGCGGCAAGTAGGTGGCCGGAAAAACCCAAAGAATCCGCACGACGATCACCAGAAGGGCGACCATTCCGCCGTACAGCGCGTAGTCGCGGACGTGCGGCTCGAGTTCGGCCAAGATCATCGGCAACTGCAGGCCGATCAGCAGAAATGCGAAGGCGTTGAGAACGTAAGTCAGCACGCGCCATACCGCCGAGCCGATGACGCGCGTTTCCGAGTCGATGAACAGTCGCGAGCGCCAACTGAGCACGATGCCGGCCGTCACGGCGGCCAAGACACCGGACCCGTGCAGTGCGTCGGCCGGCAAATACGCCGCGAAGGGTGCGAGCAGGAAGACGACGCTGGAAATCGTCGGATCGTCGAATCCGCGTCGGCGCATGTAGCGCAAGACGACCTCGAGCAGCAGGGCGGCGACCGCGCCGATCGCGATGCCGCCTACCGCGACCTCCACGAACGACAGGCTGGCATGCGCCAGCGAGAAGGCGCCGGAAACGGCCGCGACCAGCGCAAAGCGATAGAGGACCAGCGCGGTCGCATCGTTGACGAGACACTCACCCAAAATGATGGCCGCGATGCGGCGCGGAATTGCGATTCGCTCGAAGATCGCCTCGGCCGCGACCGCGTCGGGCGGCGAGACGATCGCACCCAGCGTGAACGCCAGCGGCCAGCCGAACCCGGGCACGACGGCGTGGACTGCAACGGCGACGACGACCGTCGTAAAAATCACCAGCCCGATCGCCAGCAGCGAGATCGGGCGCCAGTTGCGTTTCAACTCGAGCCAATCGGTCGACCACGCCGCACTGTAGAGCAGCGGCGGCAGGACGACCAGCAAGATAATCTGCGGATCGAAATGCGGCCGCGGCAGGTTGCGGGCGAAGGCCAATCCGACGCCTCCGATGACGAACGAAATCGGGTACGGAATATTAAAACGTTTCGCCGAGATGCTCAGGACGACGACCGCGCTGAGGAACGTGACGAGAATCAACGCCTCGTTCATGACGGCCGCGCGCTACCCATCGATCGGCTCGCCCGTCGCGCGTAAGTCGATCGCATAGCCGGCGACCACGAGATACGCGCGGTCGGCGCGCCCCGCCAGCCGCTGCGCCATGCGCCCCATCGCATCCCGAAAGAGCCGCGCGGACGCCGCCACCGGAACGACGTCCCAGCCGATTTGTTCGCTGACCGCAATTACGAGCGCGGGCGATGCCAGCAGGGCGTCGACGAATTCGGCCGACTCGCGGTCGATCTGCCCTTCCAGCGCCGCGTAGTCGACCTCGAGCAGTTCGATCCGCGTGCCGATGCGCGCGGCCAGCCACGTACCCAGCGCGTCGACCAGCAAACACGTCTGGGGCGCGGCATCGTATAACAGCGCGAGCTGCGCGGCATGCGTCATCGCGGCCGTCTCGACCGTGCGCCACGCCGCCGGACGATCGCGCAGGTGGCGCACGAGGCGCGCGCGCCATTCGGCGTCGTCGGGCTCGTGAGCGGCGGTGGCAACGTATGTCACCTCAAGACCGCTCGCGCGCGCGAGTTTCACTCCGAACGCACTTTTTCCGGAACGCACCGGTCCGGTAACGAATACGACGCCCATCTCGCCGGGGTCATTCGAACTACAGGCCGTGCGTCCCGTCTGCGTGGTGGAGGAAGGCTTTGGCGTCGTCGATTGGGAGGGCGAAACCGACGCTGTGTTCTTCGTCGAAGCGCGATTCGGCAACGCCGATAACCTCGCCGGTGTCGGCAAAAAAAACGGGGGCGCCGCTTTCGCCCGGAACGATCGATAAAGTTACTTCCAACGCGCCCTTGCGCAGCGACGACAGCACGCCGGCATCGAGCGACGTGGCTAAGCCGAGGCCTTCGTCGTTGAATTCGTCGGGAACGGGATAACCCAACAGGCCGACCGGGCGTCCGACGTCCGGCTGTAAGTTCGCCGACGACCCAAGACGCGCGACGGTCAAGTTCGGCCGGCGCGTCCGCAGCAGTGCGACGTCGAAATCCTGGTTTGCCGCGACGATTTTGGCAACCGCGCGCTCGCGGTTCCCAACGGTAACGTGGATATCCCACGCGCCGTCGATGGCATGCTGCACGGTCAGCACGTCGCTGCCCCAGTTGCCCGAGGCAACCACGAAGCCGGTCGCGTAGGCGTCGTCGTAGCGGTCCGCCTTGTGCTCGGGCGGAACCTTCATGCTCAACAGCACGACCGACGGGGTTAACCGCTTGGCCGAAGCGGCCAGCGTTCCGTCGCCGCGCGCACACGATCCCGGCGCGAGGGCGAGCGCGACGGCGAGGCAGGCGCCGGCGCGCGCGATCATTCGGATACCGGTGCGGTTCGCTGCGATAACGTCGCGCGCAGTTCGCCCAGGCCCGCGCCGGTTGCGGCGCTGACGAAGACCGCGCCGGATTCGTTCGGAAGCTCGCCTTCGACCGCGTCGCATTTGTTAAAGAGCGTCAATCGCGGCTT
>DATCGB010000093.1:0-3918 GCA_036509155.1 Candidatus Tumulicola sp.
CGCAACGTGGAAACCTCGTGCGAGAGTTCGATCGTCCGGCCAAGCCCTTCGCCGTTCCAAAATGGAATCGAAGGCGGCGCGCCGTGCGCGTCCTCGACCCGCACGACGCCGGTTTCGACGCGGCGAATCTTCCACGAGTTCGTTCCCAATAGGAAGATGTCGCCGGCCATGCTTTCGACGGCGAAGTCCTCGTCGAGCGTTCCCACGATGTGGCCGTCGGGTTCCGCAACGACCGTATAGTTGGCCGTATCGGGAATCGCGCCGCCGCACGTGATCGCCGAAATGCGCGCCCCGCGGCGCGCGCGCAGCATTCCGTTGACGCGGTCGTAGTGCAGAAACGTTCCGCTGCGACCGCGCGACGTGGCAACGCCGTCGGCTACCAGCGAGACCACATCGTCAAAGTCGCCGCGCGTCAGGTTGCGATAGGGGTAGGTCGAACGCGCCAGCGCGTAGAGCGCGTCGGCACTCCACTCGTGCGCCGCACACGCCGCCACGATCTGCTGCGCGAGAATATCCAGCGGCGCTTCGGGGATTGGAAGCGCGTCGATCGCCCCGCCGCGCAGGCTGCGCACGAGCGCGGCGCACTCGAGCAGCTCGTCACGCGTGGTCGCGTAGAGCTCGCCCTGCGGCATCGCGCCCACCCAGTGGCCCGACCGGCCGATGCGCTGCAAAGCCGTCGCGATCGAGCGCGGGCTGCCCAGCTGCACGACCAGGTCGATCGTCCCGATGTCGATACCCAACTCGAGCGACGCGGTTGCGACGACGGCGCGCAGCTCGCCGCTCTTGAGCCGGCTCTCCGCCGCGAAGCGCGCCTCGCGCGCCAGGCTGCCGTGATGCGGCATCACGATGCCTTCGCCCAGACGCTGTTCGAGCGCGAACGCGACGCGCTCGCTCATGCGGCGCGTCGGCACGAACACGAGGGTCGTGCGATGCGCGAGGATCTTTTCGGCGACGCGGTCGTAAAGTTCGGCCCACATCTCACCGCTGGCTACGGCACCCAGTTCGTCGCTCGGGATCTCGACCGCAAGCCCCATGTCGCGGCGACTGCCGACGTCGACGACGCGCGCCGTCGGACTGAGAAATTCGGCCATCCGCTCGAGCGGACGAATCGTCGCCGAGAGACCGACGCGCTGCGGTTTGCGGCCTCCGCCGGCCATAACGAGATCGTCGAGCCGGGCCAGCGACAGCATCAGGTGCGATCCGCGTTTGCTGTTGGCCATCGCATGAATTTCGTCGACGATTACCGTCGAGACGTTCGCAAATAATGCGCGCGACTTTTCGGCGGTCAGTAGAATAAAGAGCGATTCCGGCGTCGTGACCAGCACGTGAGGGGCCTCGCGCAGCATGCGCCGGCGTTGCGCGGGCGTCGTGTCACCGGTGCGAACGGCCGTGCGGATCGTCGCGAGCGGCGTGGTGCATTCCACCGCCCGCGTCATCAGTTCGGCCAGCGGCAATTCCAAATTCTTACGGACGTCGTTGGTCAGCGCTTTGAGCGGCGACACGTACACGACCAAGGTTTCGTCGGGCAGTTCGCCGTCGGCGGCGCGACGCACCAAGCCGTCCAGGCAGATCAAAAACGCGGCCAGCGTTTTTCCCGACCCGGTGGGCGCGGAAATGAGCGTGTCGCCGCCGGCCCGGATCAGCGGCCAACCTTGGATCTGCGGCTCGGTCGGCGAACCGAAACGTTCGGCGAACCATCGCCCAACCAGCGGGTGAAAGGTCTCGACCATACTGTTTAGCGTTCAACCCTCTCCGGCCGGGCCGCAGTTTCGGACGGCTCGAAGTTTAAGAGAGCGGGGCCGAGACCATCCAGTCGATCCCGAACTTGTCGGTCAGCATGCCGAACTGGGAGCCCCAGAACGTTTTCTGCATCGGCATTTCGACGGTGCCGCCCTGCGTGAGCCCGTCGAAGGTGCGTTGCGCCGAGGCCGCGTCCTTAAAGCCGAGCGACAGCGAAATCGGGCCTTCGCCGTAGACTTTGCCGGGGCGCCCGTCGGACGCCATAAAGCTGAACGACGGCGACTTGAACGTTGCGTGCATGATCTTTTCGCCGTACTCGAGCGGGCTCTGCGAATGCCCCTCTTCGTCAGCCGGCATGTCCTTAAAACGCGAAATCGACGCGATTTCGCCGCCGAAGATCCCCTGGTAAAAGCTCAGCGCCTCTTCGCAACGGCCGCTGAAAAACAGGTACGGCTCCAAGTCCATGAAGGATCCTTTCGAATCGTCGTTATGGGGTGGAGGCGCGAGATTGGCTATGCCCGAAAAACCCCCTGGGCACCGGGCGCCCAGTTGCAGCGCGAGAGCCCGCTCCGGGTGCCGAGCCGCGCCGCACGACACTCTGGAAGCTATGGGGCACATGCGGATCGCGCAAACTCCGACGGCGAGCGGCGAACTCCTCGAGCGCTTGCTCGCGATAACGCACGATATTCTGCAAGCGCGGGATATCATTCCGCCGCTCGAATCGATCGCCGAGAGCGTTTCGATCCTGTTCGGTTTTCGGTACGTCACCATCGTTGCGGCCGACGAGCCCGGCGGAGATCTGTACCGCCGGGTCTTGCTCGGATTTGGCCCGGACATCAACAAAGACCGCCTCGGCGAGCGCATCGCCCGCGAAGACATCGCAACGTTGCTGCTTGCGGAGTTCGAAGTTCTCCCGCATTGCTTCTACAACCCGGCCGAACGCGATCAGTCGCGCTCGCCTCATCAGCCGGTGGACGCCTGGCACGAGCGCGACTCGCTGACGCTCGTATTGCCGGATCGGGACGGAATGATGCTGGGCTACATTTCCGTCGACGGACCGGTCGACGGCAAGGTTCCGACCGTCGACACGCTCCGTCAAATGCAGTTGTTTCTCAACCTCGTCGGCCTGGCGCTGGCGAGTTCGCGCGTTCACCGCGCCGAGGTCGCGCGCCGCGAACTTCTCGAAAGCAACGCGCGCATGCAGAACGAGTTTTTCGGCGTGGTTTCGCATGAAGTTCGATCGCCGCTCGCGGCGATCGGCGGCGCGGCGTCTCTGCTCGAGATCCACTACGAAACCATGGGCGTCGCACGCCGCGTCGAGCTGCTCACCGTGCTCGGCAGCGCGACGACGCGGCTTGCGAAAATCTTTGAGGACTTTCTCTTGCTTTCGCGCATGGACGGCGACCAGCTCTCGCTGCACGTCACGCGCGTTCTTCCCGTTTCGATCATCGAAGAGTCGATCGCGAGCATGCGCAGCGAGCACCCCGAGCGAGCGTTCAAAGTCGGGTACTTCGACCCGGCCGCGGGCGTACTCGCCGACGAAGGCCGCCTCGTACAAGTACTCGCAAACCTGCTTTCTAATGCGGTCAAGTACTCGAATCCCGACACGCCGATTTACGTCGACGTCAAGCCGGGCGGCGACGGCGAAATCGTCATTTCCGTCGCGAACGAAGGCGCCGGCGTTTCGAAAAGCGACCGCGAAAAGCTGTTCAAGCGCTTCGGGCGCCTGACCGAGGACGGCGATTCGACCGGACTGGGTCTCTACATCTGCCGGGAGCTGGTCACGAAAATGAACGGCTCGATCGGCGTTGAGAGCGAGCCCGGCCGCCGCACGACCTTCTGGTTCAGCCTGCCCCGAGCGGACTAGGAGCCGCCGAGGAGCCTGTAGGGGTATGACGATTTTCGGATCCGCGCCGAATTTTGTTCGGAGACGAGGCGCGAAGAGGGAGCGAAGCCGTAGCTTCGTGACCGAGGAGCAACGAAGTATTCGGACAAAAGGCGGCGTGGAGACGGAAATAGGTCATACCCCTACAGGCTCCTAGGAGCCTAAAGTCGCACCGCCAGGTCATCGGGCGGTGCGCGCGCAAAACAGTGCGACCGTGAAAACCCGCGCAGATCTCCGTAACGTTGCCATCATCGCTCACGTCGACCACGGCAAGACGACGCTCGTCGACGCCA
>DATCGB010000094.1:0-2762 GCA_036509155.1 Candidatus Tumulicola sp.
CTTGACGCGGCGTCCCGTCGCTCTATGCTGCTCCATGTTGCTCCTGCGCCATACGCTTCTCGGAAATAACGGTCTGAATCTGGGCGTACGCGCGGCGCATCTCGCGAACTTTACTGAAGTCCGTCAGATGCCCGGTGCGCAGCGCGAACCGCAAATTGAAGAGCTCCGCCTTGGTGTCGCGGGCTTTCTGCTGCAGTTCCGCCACGGTAAGACCGCGCAGTTCCTTAAACTCATTCTTTTTCATACTAGTGTTCCTCGCGCGCCACGAACTGGGTTCCGATCGGCAGCTTTGCAGCGGCTAAACGAAGCGCTTCTTTTGCGACGCTGGTCTCGACGCCGGAAAGCTCGAAGAGAATGCGTCCCGGGCGCACGACGGCAACCCAGAACTCCGGGTTACCTTTACCGGAACCCATGCGCACTTCGGCCGGCTTCTTGGTGGCCGGCTTGTCCGGGAACACCTTGATCCACACTTTGCCGCCGCGCTTGATATGGCGCGTCATCGCGATACGAGCGGCTTCGATTTGGCGTGCCGTCATCCAGCACGGCTCGAGCGCCTGCAGCCCGTAGTCGCCGAAGGTGAGCGTGCTGCCGCGAGTTGCGCGCCCGGTCATACGACCGCGCTGCACCTTGCGCCACTTAACGCGTTTTGGGGTCAACATTACTCAACAACCTCCCCTTCCGGGAACACGACCTCGACACCGGAACCCGGCGCGGCTTCGGCGACGACTTCACCGCTGGGCGTTTCGATCGGCGCCGCTTCGATAGGAGCGGCCTGCACCGCGGCCTGCGTTTCTTGCGGAACCGACGCTTCGCTCAGCGCTTGCGCTTCGCTCTCGTGAGCGGGCGGGGTTACGATCAGTTCGGCACCGGGTTCGCCCGGCTCGCCGGCCGCGGGAATGGCGCGTGCGGGCGGCGCTCCGACGGGAGCACCCGGACGTGCGGCACCGCCGCGTCCGCGTCCGCCGCGCTCGCGACGCTGGAAACCGCCGCGGTCGCCGCCCCGATTATCGGCGCGGTTTTCGCCGCGCGGCTGATCCGGCAGCACTTCGCCGCGATAGATCCACACTTTGACGCCGATGCGTCCGAACGTCGTGAACGCTTCGACGGCCGCGTAATCGATGTCGGCGCGCAGCGTGTGCAGCGGCACCTTACCGTCTTTGTTACGCTCGGTACGCGCGATTTCCGCGCCGCCGAGACGACCCGAGACTTGCACCTTCACGCCGAGGGCGCCGGCTTTCATCGTGCGCATGATCGCTTGTTTCATGGCGCGACGGAAGGCGATGCGCTTCTCGAGTTGGTCGACGATGTTCTGCGCGACGAGGCGGGCGTCGATCTCCGGATGCTTGATCTCCATCACGTTGACCTGAACCGTCTTGCCGGTGAGCTTTTCGAGGTTCTTGCGAATCTCTTCGATACCGACGCCGCGCTTGCCGATGATGATACCCGGCTTCGCGGTGTTGACGATCACGCGCGCCTGATTGGCACGACGCTCGATCTCGATGCGGCTGATCGCGGCCGAACGCATCCACTTGTTGAAGAACTTGCGGATGGCGACGTCTTCGTGAAGCCAATCGATGTAGTGCTTCTTTTCGAACCAGCGGCTGTCCCAAGTACGCGTGATACCGAGGCGAAGACCGACCGGGTGAATCTTTTGACCCATATTTACTCCGCAGCTCCCGCAGTGGCTTTGGCTGCTTTAGCGGTCCGCTTGCGCGGAGTGCTCTTCTTGCTCGTCGACTCGCCCGCGGCGGCGGCCGGCGCGCGGCGCGTGCGCGCGGCGACGTTGACCGAAGCTCCGGGGCGCTTTTTGCGCTGCTTTGCCGGCGGCTGTTCGCTCACGACCACGGTCACGTGCGAGAGACGCTTGCGCTTGAAGTACGCGCGGCCTTGAGCGCGCGGATCGAGACGCTTGGTGAAACGCCCGCCTGGGCCGCCATCGACGGTGATCCGTGCGATGTACAGCTCGTCGGTGTTCATGTCGTGGTTGTTGCCGGCGTTGGCCACGGCGCTCTTGAGCAGCTTCTCGATCGGCTCGGCGGCAAAGACGCCGGCGAACTTGAGCTGAACCAAAGCCTCGCGCACGCTCTTACCGCGAATCGCATCCGCGACGCGGCGGAGCTTACGCGGACCCACGCGGACGAAGCGCAGATGCGCGACGGCTTGTTGAGCCTGTTCGACTTGATCGGCCATTACTTCACACCAGCCTTATCGCCGCCGTGCCCCTTTAAGTGGCGCGTCGGTGAAAACTCGCCGAGCTTGTGCCCGACCATGTTCTCGGTTACGTAGACGGGGATGTGCGTCTTGCCGTTGTGCACGCCGATGGTGTGACCCACCATCGTCGGGACGATCGTCGAAGCGCGGCTCCACGTCTTGATCACGCGCTTCTCGCGCGTGTCGTTCATCTTGTCGACTTTCTTCACCAGATGCTCGGCGACGAAAGGACCCTTCTTTAAACTGCGACCCATCGAACTACGCCTTCCGTTTCCGAACGATCATATTGCCGGTGCGCTTGTTGCGGCGCGTCTTCTTGCCCATGGTCATCTGGCCCCACGGCGTCGTGGGCGGACGACCCGAGGTCGAACGCGCTTCACCGCCGCCGTGCGGATGGTCGACCGGGTTCATCGCGATACCGCGAACGCTCGGACGCTTGCCCATGTGGCGCATGCGACCGGCCTTGCCGATGACCTGGTTCTCGTGCTCGACGTTGCCGAGCTGACCGATCGTGGCGCGGCACAACACGTGGATCTTGCGGACCTCGCCCG
>DATCGB010000095.1:0-3607 GCA_036509155.1 Candidatus Tumulicola sp.
CCGCCAAGAAATGCGCGCGATTCCGGCCGGCCGGCCGGTCGTCGTCGCATGCGGACCACTGCCCAGCGACGACTTGCTGGCCGCCATCGATGCGGCCATCGGGCGCGGCTCGGACGATGCGAGCAGCCGCCGGCGACTCCACTATTTCGTTGCGGCCTCGCCGATCGTCGCGGCCGATTCGATCGACGAGACGCCGATGTATCGCAAGTCGCGGTACGAAAAAGGCGACGGCGACGACTACCTCAACATTCCGCTCGATCGCGAGCAGTATCTGCAGTTGGTGGCCGATCTGCGAACGTTGGACCGCCATCCGGCCAAAGCGTTCGAAGACGGCCCGCCGACGCGGTACTTCGAAGGCTGCCTGCCGATCGAAGAGATGGCCGATCGGGGCGACGACACGCTGCGTTTCGGTCCGCTCAAGCCGGTCGGCCTACGCGACCCGCGGACCGGAAAGACGCCGCACGCGGTCGTGCAGCTGCGTAAGGAGAACGTCGAAGGGACGGCGTTTAACCTGGTGGGATTTCAAACGCGCCTGACGTGGCCCGCGCAAAAGGCCGCGTTCGGCAAGTTGCCCGGACTGGCGCACGCCGAGTGGCTGCGTTTGGGCGTCATGCACCGCAACACGTTCGTCGACTCGCCGCGCCTGCTCGACGCCCACCTGATGCTGCGCGGCAGCGACGGTCTGTACTTTGCCGGGCAGATTACCGGCGCCGAAGGCTACGTCGAAGCGGCCGCCTGCGGCGCCATGGCCGGCATTGCGGCGGCGCGCGCGGTGCTGGGTTTGCCGGCGCTGGAGTTTCCCCGCGAAAGCGCGTTCGGCGCGGTGGTCGCCCACCTGCAGAATCGCGAAACGCACGACTTTCAACCCGCCAACGTCACGTGGGCGCCGTTTCCGCCGCTCGACGTCGAGCTGCGCGACAAGCAGTTGCGCCGCCGGGCAATGTCGCAGCGAGCCCTCGCAGCAATCGACGCCCTGGCCGCCGTCCTCGAGCGCGACCGCCGCGCCCCCGCCCTTGCAAAATGAAACCCTGCCGGCGCGGGACGGGTACTGACGCTACGATGAGAATTCGATCGACCACGATCCTGGCCGTGCTGCGCGACGGAAAGCTGGCGATGGCGGGCGACGGCCAGGTGACGATGGATAAGACGATCGTCAAGCATGGCGCCCGCAAGGTTCGCAAGATCGCCGGCGGCAAGGTGTTGGCCGGTTTTGCCGGTTCGGCCGCCGACGGCATGACGCTGCTCGACAAGTTCGAGAATAAATTCGGCGAGTACAAAGATTTGGTGCGGGCCGCCGTCGAGCTGGCGAAGGATTGGCGTCAAGACCGGGCGCTGCGCCGTCTGGAAGCGCTGCTGATCGTCGGCAACACCGAGCATCTCTACGTGCTCTCGGGAACCGGCGACGTGATCGAACCCGACGAGGGCATCGCGGCGATCGGCAGCGGCGGTCCCTACGCACAGGCGGCGGCCGCCGCCCTGCTGCGCAACTCGCAGCTCGGCGCCGAAGACATCGCCCGCAAGGCGCTCGAGATCGCCGGAGAAATCTGTATCTACACCAACGACGCCATCATCGTGGAGACGCTCGCATGACGGCCATTCCGGTCAATCCGAGTGTCGCGCTCGATCCCACCGCGCTGACGCCGCGGCAGATCGTCGCCGAACTCGACAAATACATCGTCGGCCAAGCCAAAGCCAAGCGTTCGGTCGCGATCGCGCTGCGCAACCGGTACCGCCGCGCGCGGGCGCGCGAAGACTTGCGCGACGAGATCACGCCAAAAAACATTCTCATGATCGGGCCGACGGGCGTCGGCAAGACCGAGATCGCCCGCCGGCTGGCCGGGCTAGTCGGCGCCCCGTTCGTAAAAGTCGAAGCGACCAAGTATACCGAGGTCGGATACGTCGGACGCGACGTCGAGTCGATGGTCCGCGATTTGGTCGAAGCCTCGGTCCGCACGGTGACCGACGAACGCCGCGAAGAAGTTCGCGAGCTGGCGCGCCACCAGGCCGTCGAGCGGCTCATCGACGTGCTCAATCCCGAAACGCGGCCGCCCTCGCACGGCCAGGGTAATCCCTTTACGGCGACGCTCGGATCCATCTTCGGAAACAACTATAACCCGCAGTCGCAGCAGCCGCAGCAGCAGCAGCAATACCAACCACCGCCGTCGAACACCGTTTCGCCCGAGGCGCTGCGCGTGCGCGAACAAACGCGCTCGGAAATCGAGCGCGGTTTCTACGACGTACGGCTGATCGAGATTGAGGTCGAAGAGTCGGCCAGTTTGCCGATCGGCATGATCGGCGGTATGGACCAGAGCGGCGGCGGTGCCGATATCGGCGAAATGCTCGGCGGCATCCTCCCCAAGCGCCGCACCAAGAAACGCGTAACCGTCGCCGAGGCGCGCCGCATTTTCGAAGCGGAAGAAGCGCAAAAGCTGATCGACATGGATGCGGTCAAGCGCGAAGCGCTGCGCCGCGCGGCCGAAGACGGCATCATCTTCATCGACGAAATCGACAAAGTCGCGGGTCAGGGAACCCGCGGCGGACCGGACGTTTCGCGCGAGGGGGTGCAGCGCGACATCCTGCCGATCGTGGAAGGCTCGACGGTCAACACCAAGTACGGCGCCGTCAAGACCGACCACGTGCTGTTCATCGCGGCGGGCGCGTTTCACATGAGCAAACCTTCGGACTTGATCCCGGAGCTGCAGGGGCGCTTTCCGATTCGGGTCGAGCTGGACTCGCTCACGGCCGAGGATTTCAAAACGATCTTGACGCAGCCGAAGAACGCATTAGTCGAGCAGTACAAGGCGCTGCTCGCAACCGAGAACGTGACCCTCGATTTTCGCCCCGACGGCATCGAGCAGATCGCGACGTTCGCGATGCGGGTCAACGAAACGAGCGAAAACATCGGCGCGCGTCGCCTTCATACCGTGCTGGAGCGCCTGCTCGAAGACGTCAGCTTCTCGGCCCCCGAGGAGACGGGAACCTACGTCGTCGACGCCGGCTACGTCCACGACCGCCTCGCGGACATCGTGGGGAACGCCGACCTATCGGGGTATATCCTCTAACCCGATTCCCATCCGGCCGGAAGGTGTCCGGGCGGTTCCGAGAGGATTGGCGAACATGAAAAAGTCGATCGGAATTCTTTTCTCCAGCCTATTGGCGGCCGGACTGTTAGCCGGCTGCAACGGCAGCAGCAGCGGTAACAACAACAATGGGTTCGGCAGCAACTGCGGGCCGGCGCCGAGCGGGTTCGTGGTGCTCTATCCGCGCAATGGGGCGCCGCACATCCCGTCGAACAATGCCAACGCCATCTTCGTCGCGTCGAATCCGGCCCTGCCCATCGGCAACGCGTACACGTTCTTTGCCGTGCAGAGCAGCGGTTTCCAGCAGCGAACCTCGGTGTTTGCGACGTACAACGGCAGCATTCCCAACCCGCACACGAGCCCGCCGCCGGGTTCGACCGTGTACGAGGCGCAGTTCCAATATCCCATCGGACCGCTCCAAGGCGTCAACCTGTACTGGAACGACGGCGCCCTGCGGTGCACGCCCAACGTGATCGTGAGTTCGTTCAGCACCGGTCATTAGCAGCAGCCTGCCAGCGCGACGGCGG
>DATCGB010000096.1:0-3206 GCA_036509155.1 Candidatus Tumulicola sp.
GGCGGCCGCCGCCGTGCGCGCCGGATACGCACGCGGCGAAGATGATGAGTTCGTACAGCCGACGATCGTCGGGAACGCGCGCCCAGTCGAAGACGGCGACGCCGCCATCTTCTTCAACTTCCGGCCCGACCGCGCGCGGCAGTTAACCACCGCCTTCGATGCTGGAACGGCGACGTACTATCACGATCCCTTCGACGCTTTCGACGTCCACGCGTATCGCAATCTGCTCTTCGCGACCATGACCAAGTACGACGAACGCTACACCAATCCGGTGCTGTTCGGACCGCGGCCGCAGTTCGATACGTTCGGCGACGTTCTGTCGCGCGCCGGCTTACGCCAACTGCGCCTAGCCGAAACCGAGAAGTACGCGCACGTGACGTATTTTTTTAACGGCGGCCGCGAAGAACCGCTGGCAGGCGAAGACCGCAAGCTGGTTGCATCCGACCGCTCCGTGGCAACCTACGACTTGGCGCCGGCGATGCGGGCCAACGAAATCACCGACGCCGCGGTCGACGCGATCGCGGCCGGCACGTACGACGCGATCGTCATGAACTACGCCAACGCCGATATGGTCGGACATACGGGCAAGTGGGCGCCGACCGTTCGGAGCGTCGAGCTGCTCGACGCTTGTCTGCAGCGGCTGTCGCGCGCGACGCTCGCCGCCGGCGGACTGCTGGCGATCGCGGCCGACCACGGAAACGCCGAAGAGAAGATCGACGAACGCGGCAATCCGCTGACCGCGCACACGACCAATCCGGTGCCGTTCGTCTTGATCGCCAACGGACTGCACGGCTCGCTCGCGGCCGGGGGAAAGTTGGGGGACGTCGCTCCGACGTTGTTGAGCCTCATGGGCCTGCCGATTCCCGAGCGCATGACCGGCGTCAACCTCTTCACTTTCTCATCCTCCGCTACGGGTTCGTCCAGACCGCTATCAGGGTAATGTGATTACACTGTAGGGAGCCGGTCGTAGGCGCGACCGGATGGAGGGTCTCTGCGATGGGCAAACGCGCTACCGACGAAAATCGCCAGGAGTCGATCGTGGCCTACGCGATGGTGTACTTCGTCTTTATCGGTGCGGCGACGGTCGCGGTTGCACTTGCGGCCCACCTTCACTAGCCGCCGATTTCTCGATATCGGCGACGTTTTCGCGCGCGGAGTTGACGATCTCCGGGTCGGACGACCGTTCCGCGCTGAGAAACTCGGCGACCGCCTCGGCCCGCTTTCCGTGGACTTCGTCGACCACCCCCAGCAGGTAGTGAATGCGCGGATCTTTGGGCGCGATCGCCAACCCCTTGAGCAGAACGCTTTCCGCTTGGTCGATCGACCCTTGCCGAACCCGGTCGAACCCTAGGTTGACGTAAGCGTCGGCGGAATACGGCCAGACGTATAGCGCCTCGGCGTAATATCCGATCGCTCGCGCGCGATCGCCGCGCTCGTCGGCCAGATAGCCGAGATTGACGAGCGCTTCGGGTCCCTCGGGCGCGAGAGCGTGCGCGCGCGCCAGCTCGGGGGCCGCGTCGTCGTACCGTTTTTGGTCTAGATAGAGCGACCCGAGATCGTTCGTGCACGCGTAATCTTCCGGCTCGACGTTCAGACATCGTGCGAACGTTTGCTCGGCCGCGGCGTAGTCGTGGATTTGCATTTGGCCGATCGCCAGGCCGTTGAGGATGTCGGTCGACTTCGGATAGATGCGCAGCGCGCGGTTGAAATAGTCCACGGCATCGCGCGGCAAGCGGAGGTCGTCGTACGTTTCGGCCATTTCGTACTGAACGTCGGCATCGCCCGGGCGTTTCTGCGCGCGCCGCTGCATGTCGCCTTCGAACGCGTCGACGTCACCCTTGCGCTCGTGGGCGCTCACCAGGTCGTCGATCGATTCCGGCAGACCGGCCTCGAACTCGGCAATCGCCGGATCGACGCACCCTTCGAAGAGATCGAGCGTCCCGAGCCGATGATGGGTCGGCCGATCGTACGGCGAACTCTCGATGATTTCGCGGTAGGTCGCTTCGGCGCGCGAGAAGTCGCCGAGGCGAAAGTACAGGTCGCCGAGGAAACGCTGCACGACCAGCTCCTGCGGATACACGCTCAAGTAGCGCTGCAGCCCCACGACGGCGGCGTCGGCGTCGTGCACCGCTAAGCGTTTGCGCGCCAGCGCGAGCGCGCCGTCGGGATCGGTCGTTTCGGAACGGCCCGGATCGTGCAAGATCATCGTCGTAACGTCGGCGCGCGCGATGCCGGATGCCGGCGGCGACGCAACCAACAGCGCCGTCATCGCCGCGGCGGTCGACCAGATCAGGAAGCGCTTCGAGAATTCTCGGTTCACACGTCCGCCCGATAGCAACCGCTCGGATCCACCCGAACCCGCCGGTCGCCGACGATGATGGAACGCAGACGATGGTCCCAGAGTGACATGACCCGAACGACGACCGGCTTGAGCCGGCCGGCCAGTTCGCGCGCCCGCGTGGACAGCGCAATGGCGTCGCGTACCCAGCTCGGATAGTCGTGCGGCAAGCCGTTCGTATCGAGTTCGGTCTCGGCGACGGCCGGAACGACCGGATCCGACTCGGCGGCGCCGGCCGGCATCCGGAGCGCCGCGGCCGCGCCGTCATCGGGTTCAATCCGCCGAAGCAAACGTGGCTCCCGCTCGCAGCCGCGCGATCGCCGCCAGGTGCAGTTGCGACGTGCGCTGCGGCGAAATCGACATTTTTCGCGCGATGCTGCGTAAGGACCGGCCGTGAAGGTAATGGCCCAGCAGAACGTCGCGCTGCCGCTGCGGGAGCGCCGCAATCAGGCCGGCTAGCGCGGCCCGCCGGCTGCGCCGTTCGACGATGTGCCCCGGGTCGCAACTCCAATCGCCGGAAAGCAATTCGCCGGGTGGAAGCGGCGCGTCCAACGACAGCGGCTGCCCGCGATGGCTCGCCGCCAGGGCTCGCGCGTAACCGGGACGGCGCGCGTCCATTTCCGCGATCGTCGGGACGTTGCCGCGCGCGAGCGCCAGCGCGTAGCGTTCGTTTTCACCGTCGCGAACGATGCGGCGCGCGCGTTCCGAAACCGGGTCCATCCGGCGAATACCGTTGAGCATCGCACCGATGACCAGGCGGCGAACGTACTGCTGCAGCGTGGGACCGCGCGACGGGTCGAACGAGTCGACCGCGCGGATCAGGCCGACGCTTCCGTCGCCGACGAGATCGTCGAGATCGAATCCGGGA
>DATCGB010000097.1:0-7973 GCA_036509155.1 Candidatus Tumulicola sp.
GCCGGCCAGATCGTCGCTCCCGCCCCGCGAGCCTTCGCGGCGGCACTCCTGGCGGTCCCCACGGTGCGCGAGGAGCGGGTTGCCGCAGTCGCCCGCCAGGCGGCCGAACGTTTCTCGGTGGACGGGCAGCTGGAGCGGATGCTGGACGTTTACGAAAGCCTGGTGCGACCCGCCCGGATTGCTTGACTCCGAACGTATGTTCGCATAGAATTACGGGTAAGAGATCGGCATGAAGAAGCGGCGCACAAATTTCTCGACCCTGGCGGTCGACACGGCAGTTGGCTACGCGACCGACGAGCGCGGCAGCGGAATCGCGTACGCGCGGGTCCGGGCGGCGGCCGGCGAGCACCTTCTGCGCGTGCCCTTCCAGGTCGCCCGGACATCGGCTCTCCGGGAGCGCCGGGCGGGCTATGCGGCGCTGACCGCGATCTCGCAGGCGCTCCATGACTGGGGCGTCGGACGCGTTCGTTTTGCGCTTGACGACGCCGCCCTAATCGACGACCTGACGGGCCGCCGCGACGTCCCGCCGGGCATCGTCCTTCCCTACGTGCGGCTGCGATGTACGCTCAACCAGTTCGACGACTTTACGTTGGACGGCGCCGCCGTCGAGAGCGACTTAGCGCAACGCGCGCGGGCCGAGATTGCGCTCAACGCCGCGGCGTGAGCGCGTTAGCGCGCGTGGCGCCGGGAGAGCTGCCGCAGGAAACGCGAGCGCTTGCGCGCGCTTTGATCGGCTGCGTACTCGTGAGCGAAAGCGCCGACGGAATAGTGGCGGGGCGTATCGTCGAAACGGAAGCATACCTGCCGCGCGACCCCGCGTGCCACGCTTACGGCGGTAAGACCGCCCGCAACGCCACGCTGTTCGGTCCGCCTCACCGCGCATACGTCTATCGTATATATGGCACATCGTTTTGCTTCAATCTTTCCAGCGAGCCCGACGGCGTGGGTGCCGGCGTGCTGGTGCGCGCCCTGGAGCCGATCGAAGGGTTGGAGCTGATGCGGCGCCGGCGCGCGACCGACGCGGTACGCGACCTGTGCCGGGGGCCGGGGCGTTTGTGCGTCGCCCTCGCGATCGACCGGTCGCTGGACGGAAGCGACCCACTGGCTCGCGGCGGGTTGTGGCTGGGCGCGCCGCCCGGCCCGGGCGGTCGCATACGCACCAGCCGGCGCATCGGGATCCGGCACGCCGCACATCGGCGGCTCCGGTTTTACGAAGCCGGGAATGGCTTCGCGAGCGGCCCCAAGCACCTCAGTCCTCCTTGAATGCCCGGTTGGGCTGTGATATAGTGTGGGCGTCGCGTTGCTTTTGATCTATCACTGCCGCGACGCCTTTTGACATTCCCCACGTGCGCGCTACCGATCCGATTGCGAGGCAGCCTCGCCCGCGAATCGACGCTGTTCGGCGCGTGCGGCTCCCCGAGAGAGATACTCCTCTGCAAACGGAACATCGTCCCAATAACGACATGCGCCCTCCTCAACAGGGAGGCGGTCGTCGCCGTCGTTCGCGCCACCGGCGCTTCACCCCACCGCCCGGCGGGCAGTTTCAAGATCAGTTTCCGCAGCCCGATGCCGGGCCGCCGACGATCGGTGCCGCCGAGCTAACCGAAAAAACGAAAACCGAACTCGTCGAGATCGCGCGAGAGTTGGAGATCGAGATCCCCAGCCCGGCTAAGGTCAAGAAAGACGAAATCGTCGCATCGATCGTCGCCGCACAAGCCGCTCGGTCGGGCCTCGAAATGGCCAGCGGAATTCTCGACGTCCTCCCCGAGGGTTACGGGTTCTTACGGCGCGCCGGCTACGTGATCGGCAACGACGACATCTACGTCAGTCAATCGCAAATCCGTCGATTCGAACTTCGCCGCGGCGACATGGTCGAAGGCCAAGTCCGCCGCCCGAAAGAGAGCGAGAAGTATTACGGGTTAATTCGCGTCGACAAAGTCAACGCGCTGGATCCCGAAGAGACTAAGGGCCGCCGTCTTTACGAAAAAGGCACGCCGATCTATCCGCAAGAGCGCTTCAAACTCGAAGTCCGTTCGACGCAGCTCTCGACGCGCGTCATCGATCTGTTCTGCCCGATCGGCAAAGGCCAACGCGCGCTGATCGTTTCGCCCCCGAAAGCCGGCAAGACGACGCTGCTCAAGAACATCGCCAACGCGATCTCGATCAACCATCCCGAAGCGCACATCATCGCGCTCCTGGTCGACGAGCGGCCCGAGGAAGTCACCGACATGCAGCGCACGATCGACGGCGAAGTCGTCGCCTCGACGTTCGACGAGCATCCCGAAAATCACACCGCCGTCGCCGAACTTGCGATGGAGCGCGCCAAGCGCCTCGTCGAACTCGGCAAGGACGTCGTGATCCTGCTCGACTCGATCACCCGTCTCGCTCGCGCCTACAACCAAGTCATAGCCAGTTCGGGCCGGACGCTTTCCGGCGGACTCGATACCGCGTCGCTGCACAAGCCGAAGCGCTTTTTCGGCGCCGCCCGTAAGATCGAAGAGGGCGGCTCGCTCACGATCATCGCTACGGCGCTGGTCGAGACTGGTTCGAAGATGGACGACGTGATTTTCGAAGAGTTCAAAGGTACCGGCAACATGGAGCTCAACCTCACCCGCAAGCTGGCCGAGTCGCGCGTCTTTCCGGCCATCGACATCAAGCGCTCGGGCACCCGTCACGAAGAGTTGCTGCTCTCGCCCGACGAGATGCGGAAAATCTGGATGCTGCGGCGCGCGACCGCCGTACTGAACACCGGCGACATCACCGAGATCATTCTCGATAAGATGGCGCAAACGCGCACCAACGACGAGTTTCTCCAATCGGTTACGAAGGAAGCTCTCTCGATGTCGCGCGGCTATGAAGACGGTAACGGCAAACACTAAACCGCGCTTCGACGTTTTGTAGGGAAATGAGCCAGGACGTCCGGATCAACGCGTACATCGCTCGGGCGGGCGTCGCTTCGCGGCGTCAGGCCGACGAGTTGGTCCAACGCGGCAAAGTGCGAATCAACGGCCGCGTCGTGCGCGAGCGGGGGACGCTGGTCCACTCGGGCGATCGGGTGGACGTGAGCGGTACGCCGATTGCGATAAGCGCGGAGCGGACGTACCTGGTCGTACACAAGCCGGCCGGCGTGATGACCACCATGCGCGATCCGGAGGGGCGCCGCACGATCGCGCAGATTCTGCCGCCCGGGCCGCGCATCGTACCGGTCGGGCGTCTCGACTACGAAACGTCGGGCGTCCTGCTGCTCACCAACGACGGCGAGCTGGCCAATCGCCTGCTGCATCCGCGTTTCGGCGTGGAGAAAACGTACCGGGCCGTCATCGGCGGCCGGCTCTCTGCGGCGGACGTGTGGCGGATCAACGACGGCGTCGTCATCGGCGACGGTCGCACCCAAGCTGCCAAAGTTCGCGTGGTCTCCGCGCGCCGGGACCACTGCGTCGTCGATATCACGATTCACGAGGGCCGCAACCGTCAGGTGAGGCGCATGTTCGAGGCCCTGGGACACCCGATTTTAGGACTGTCGCGGTTGCGTTTCGGGCCCATTTCTCTGGGGCAGCTGGCGCCCGGGCACGCCCGCCCGCTTTCCGATCGGGAGCGCGCCGCGCTCGAAAAGCATCGCACTGACGGAAGCTGAGCCGCGCGGCGCGAAGCGGGGCGATATGCCTCCCCCAAAAGAGCATCACCTGGCGCACCGCGACGCACGTTTGGGTCGAACCGTCGTCCGGTTGGCCAACGGTGCGTCGTTCGGCGGCGAAGCACTGGCGCTGTGCGCCGGCCCCTGCTCGGTCGAATCCGAAGCGCAGATCGACGCGACCGCCGCCGCCGTGGCGGCCGCCGGCGCCAACGTCCTGCGCGGCGGGGCCTTCAAGCCGCGAACTTCGCCCTACGCGTTTCAAGGATTGGGACGGCGCGGGCTGGCGCTGCTCCGCGCGGCGGCCGATCGCCACGGCCTAGCCGTCGTCACCGAGGTACTCGATCCGCGCGACGTCGAGATGGTGGCGGAGTACGCCGACATGCTGCAAATCGGCGCGCGCAACATGCAGAACTTCGCCCTGCTGCGCGAGGCCGGGCTGGCGGCCAAGCCGATTCTGCTCAAACGCGGGTTCGCAGCCACCGTCGACGAGTGGCTGATGGCGGCGGAATACGTGCTGGTCGAGGGAAATTCGCAAGTGGTCCTGTGCGAACGCGGCGTCCGGTCGTTCGATTCGGCAACGCGCAATTTACTGGACCTGTCGGTGGTTCCGCTGCTGGCGGAACTGACCCACTTGCCGGTGATCGTCGATCCGTCACATGGGACCGGACTCGCACGCTTAGTCGAGCCGATGAGTTTGGCAGCGGTTGCGGCGGGCGCCGACGGGCTGCTGGTTGAAGTGCACCCCGACCCGGCGGGCGCCGTGTCGGACGGTCCCCAGTCGCTCACGCTCCAACAGTTCGCTTCGCTGGCGTCGAAGCTCGCCGAAGTCGCGGCGGCGGTTGGGCGCCGCGTAACCGACACACACGCACACATTTCGATTTTGAGGTAGCAGAGGTACTCGATGAAACGCATTTCGGGAATCGTCGCATTCGGCGCTGCCGTAAGCTTCCTGCTGGGAGCGCTGCCGGCCGGCGCGCAATATGCCAACGAATTTTCGCCGGCCAAGCTTCTCAAGCAGGGCACCACGTCGCTCGCCATCGCGGGCAGCGGCACGGTGATCGTTCAAGTTCAGGTGAACGCCGATGCAAGCCATAAAGCCATCAAGGTCATAAAAACGACCAACTCCGGCGATAATGCGGCCGCGCTCGACATCGCCCAGAACTCAACCTACCGGCCGGCCCACCGCGGGACCAAACCCGTCGCCGCCTTTTACGATTTCACCCTAAAGTTCAAAGGTAAGTCGGTCAGCAGCTCGGACTCCGAAGGGAACACCGGCGGCGAGTCGCCCAGCAAACTCAGCCCGGCCGCGGCTCAAGTCGCCGCGCTCATCCGAGCCAAGAACTACACGCAGGCAAAGTCGAAGGCGCAGATGGCTTTGCTATCGGCTCCGGGCGACGACTCGCTGCGACAGATGCTCGGCATCGCCGCTTTCGACAGCGGCGACGTTACGACCGCGGCCGCGGCCTTCGACAAGGTCCCCGCGGTCGGTAAGCAGTTCCAGCCGGCGGCCGCCGCCAGTTTTGCGGCGGCGGCGGTGACGATAGCCGATCAAAACCCCACGCAGGCGCTGGCTTACGCGCAAAAAGCCGTCGCGATAAATCCGGATACGAACTCTCGATTCGCGCTGGGGACCGCCCAGCTCGCGAACAAACAGTACGCCGACGCCGTCACCACCCTCAAGGCCGTGCACGACGCCGCCATGAAGGACCCGAAGCTTCCTAAAGCCTCAAAGGTGAATATCGACGCGCGCCTCATGACCGCGTATTTGGCCGCCAACGACTCGCAAGGGGCGACCGCGATCGCCAACGAGATCAAGCAGCTCGACCCGACCAGCACGTTGCCCGGCCGCGTGCTCGGCAACACCTATCTCAAGATGGGCGTCGACGCCGCGACCGCGCAGAAGTACGACGACGCCTTCAAAAATTACGACCTGGCGGCCGCGCAAGGCGATCCCTCGGTTGCGGTCACAGCCAACGTCGAAGCCGCGTTTCTAGTCACGAAGACCACCAAGCCGGACTATAAAAAAATGCAGGCCTACGCCGACAAAGCGATCGCACTCAAGCCCGACGACGCGCAAGCCAATTTCGCGCAAGGCATCGCCTTGACGGGCGAGTGGGCGCAAAGCCATTCGGATTCGGATAAGAAAAAGGCTCTCGACGCGCTCAATCACGCCGACGAGCTGGCGAAGAAAGCCGGCAACGAGGCGCTTGCGTTGTCCATCGAGACGTTCGTCAAGACCAACCTCGGCGAGAGCGCGGCGAGTCATTAGGACTCGCTAGGATGAAGGTCGCGAACGCACCAGGACTTTTGGACGGGGTGGGCCAAAGGGTCGCCCTCACGGGACGGCGGAGCGCCCGCCGAGCCCCCCAACCATCGGTCCATACCACTCATACGAAACGCAAACGGGAGGAGTCGGAAAACCGTGTTTAGCGGATTTTGGGGTCTCATGCAACAGGGCGGCTGGGACATGTGGCTGCTCCTGTTGATCTCGATCGTCGGCTTGGCCGTCGCCATCGAGCGGCTCGTATTCTTCTGGCAGCAGCACGGAGACACTAAAGGTCTCTTGCGCCAAATCGGACAGAAAATCTCCAACGACGATCTCGACGGCGCGATCAAACTCTGCACCGCCCAAAAGGGCATGCTCCCGCGCATCCTCGAGTTCGGCCTGCGCCGCGGTGAGAAAAATCGCGCCGATATCACCGACGCGCTATCGATCGCCCTGATGGAACATCTCAACTCGCTCGAACGCAACCTCGCGATCATCGGCACGATCGCCGTCATCGCGCCGTTCGTCGGGCTGTTCGGCACGGTGCTGGGCATCATCAAGGCCTTCCAAGACATCGCGCTCAAAGGGAATTCGACGCCGGCCGTCGTTGCGGCGGGCGTTTCCGAAGCGCTGATCACGACGGCCAGCGGTTTGATTATCGCCGTCATCGCGGTCGTGTTCTTCAACTACTTCAAGTCGCGCATCAAGAACTACAACCAAGAGATGATCGTTGCGGCCAACCAGCTCGCCGAAATGCTGCACTTCCACAATACGGGTTCGCCGATTCCCACGGATCTCTATCAACCGCCGAAGACGGCGAAGTAGCTCGGTAACGGCAGGGCACCACAGTGGGATTGCTCTCGGCAAAACAAGACGAAGAGGTGATGGCGGAGATCAATATTACGCCGTTCACCGACGTGCTCTTGGTTCTGCTCATCATTTTCATGATTCTGGCCGCACTCGTCGCGCCGCCGGGCTTCGAGAAAGAGCTTCCGAACAAGAATACGAACAACCAGTCGAACGAGAATAAGAACAAGAACGACATCGAAGTCGACGTCAACAATAAAGGCGTGATCTTCGTCGACGGTACGAAGACGGATCAAGTCGGCATCTATCGCGTGATGTACGACGCTTCGAAAAAGAAGCCGCGACACCACGTGGCGATCGTGGCCGATGCGAAAGCTCCGTACGGCATCATCATTCGGATTCTCGACGCTGCGAAGGACGCCGGCCTCGAAGACGTCGGCTTCGTCACGTCGTAGCAGCAGCATAACGGAGGTTTGAAGCAATAACGTGGCCGTTTCGACAGGCGGAGGCGAAGATGAGGTGATGTCGACGATCAACATTACGCCCTTCACGGACGTACTGCTGGTCCTCCTTATCATCTTCATCATATTGGCATCGGTTACGAAAGAACCGCGGCTGCCGGACGCCCACAATAGGGACAAGGTCACGGCTTCGCAGATTCTCGTACGGATCGACGAAAAGAACAACATTTCCATCGGTTCGAACGAGGTCACCATCGGCGAGGCGAAGGGGGCCTTCGCGTTGCTTCAAGATCAAACCGATCATCGCTTCAAGAGCGTCATCATCAAAGCCGACCCGCGTGCGAACTACGGTACGATTCTCCAGGTGATGGACGCGGCGAAATCGGTAAATCTCATCGACTTCGGTCTGGCGAACCACATCCAAGGTATGCCAGAGGGACAGAGTCAGTAGTTCATGCCTGCACCCGCACCGAAGCCCCCCAAAAAAGAGTCTCGGTACATTACGACCAGCGAGCGCGTCGGCAGCTTCGTTGTCTGGGCGATCGTGCTGTCGCTGGCGATCCATGTGGTCGCCGGCGCCTTCTTCCCGAATCTGAAGAACCAGCACGAGGACACGCAAGTCGAAAAGGTCTCGGTGACCAAGAAGATTCGCGTGCGGGTGCCGACGCCGCCGCCGCCCACGCCGACCCCCGCGCCGACCCCGACGCCGAATCTCAAGGCCACGCCGCCCCCCAAGAAACAAGTGGTCCAGCCCAAGCCGCTCAAGGTCAACGTGGTCAAGCAGACCAGCAGTAATAAAGCCGGC
>DATCGB010000098.1:0-5080 GCA_036509155.1 Candidatus Tumulicola sp.
GAGCCGTAGCAGCCGCTGCCCATAAGCGTCGGATACGCGAGGTGCAGTTTTCCGACGCTTACCGCCAGGCTCGGTCGAATCGCTTCCATTTTAGCGGCTCACCATCGCAACTCGTCGCTCCAAAAAACCGGGCCCTCTTTGCAGATGCGCGCGTAGACCACCTCGCTGCCGCCCTGCGATGCGGGTGGAAATCCCGGCGCCTGCGCGCTCGTACGCTTTAGTGGAACGACGCATCCCCAGCAGCCCCCGACGCCGCACGCAAACGTTTCTTCGAGTGAGAGCTGCGCGCGAATGCCGAGTTTGCCGGCAACGCGACCGACCTCGCGCAACATTGGCGTAGGTCCGCACGCCAAGATGGTATCCGGCCGTTCGCGCAGTTCCAGCAACGCGGTGACGAATCCGCGATGCCCGGCGCTGCCGTCGTCGGTCGCCAAGACGAGTTCGCAGCCCGCATCCGCGAACCGGTCCCGATCGACGAGCAGTTCGGCCGTACGCGCGCCGTACAGCAGCTCGACGCGCGTGCCGGCGCGGACGAGCGCACGGGCTGCCAGCAAGACCGACGCGATGCCGACGCCGCCCGCAACGATTGCCGCGCGCTTCGATATGCCCGTGAGGTCGAAGCCGTTGCCCAGCGGCCCGGTAACGTCGAGCCGGTCGCCGGGACGCAGCTCGCCGAGTTCGCGCGTGCGCTTGCCCGTCACAAAAAACAGCAGGCTCGCGCGCTTGCTCTCCGCTTCGTAGATACCCAGCGCGGTCGCCGCCGCTTCTCCGGCCGGCGGGATCGCCATGACGTACTGCCCCGGGCGCGTCGCGCGCACCAACTCCGGAGCTTCCAAACCGAGCAGAATCACGCCGGGTGCAAGCGCGCAGCGATCGATGACTTGCGTGACGTGAACTCGGGCGGCACAATCAATCGTCGGCATCTTCTCACCGCACTTTCGCCCAATTTTAAAAAAACTCCGCGGAAACTGCCGAACCGTCTTGCTTCGTAGGCCGTTATACGGTATAGAGCAGTAAGAACAAGAAAGGAGGGGTCCGCAGATGGCAGGTCTTATCGTCTTCAAATCACTGGCCGATGCGCTACGTGCCGGCTACCAGGTTTACGACCGGACTGCGGATGGATATCTCGTCAGGACCCGGACGGCAGCCGGCTGGGCCATGGCTCTCGTCTCCTGCAGGTAAACTCGTCTTCTTTCTTTATCTTCGTAGATCCAAAAGCCGCCGGTCGTTCGACCAGCGGCTTTTGTTTCGTTGAGGCCCGAGGCTTACAGTCGATCCGGGGGGCCGGCCGGCTTTTCGATTTCGGGCGTGGAGCCGGGGCGCCAGCCGCCGTACGAGCTGGGAGGCGGGGGCGGCATGTTCGCGCCGCTCGGGGCCGTGGGCGGGGCGTCGGCCGGGTGGTCGGCCGGTCCGAAACGTGTGCCGCCCGCCGGGGTGCCGAGCGGCGTGGCGCCGGCCAACACGGCGGTGATGATCTGCGCGATGCCGACGAACATCGGGATCAGGCCGCCGAGCAGCCACGGGCCGTACACGTAGCGCCCGTCGTGGAAGCCGATGAACGACAGGCCGATCAGCAGTGCGAATCCGATGAACGCGACTTGAATGCCGCGCCGCAGCTGGGCCTGCGCGTAAAACGCCGGATCGTACGCGCCGGGGGGAACCCAGCCAGGCGGCGGCACCGTACCGGGCGCCCACCCGGATTTCGCGCCGTACTTCATCGCATTGCGCATCATGCGCGGATCCGGCGGCGGGGTAAAACCGCGCCGGAGCATTTCCATGCGCTCCTGATGAGCCAGCACGCGCGAAACGATCCACGCGGCCACCGGCGCACCGATGACGATCAGGAAAAACATTACTGGGACGATTGTTTCGGGTCCAGACATGACGGTTAAACCGCTCCGTTCGTAAGAATGTGAATCGATCCGTCACCGCTTGAAAGCCGCAGGTTTCCCGAGCCGCTTCCGAGCTTGACGGTATGGTGCATCGAGTCGCCGTCGGGATTGTCGAACGACGAACCGTCGACGAGAATCTTCCCATCGCCGGTCGATGCATCGACGGTGAGGTCGGCATTCGAACCGAGTCCGAGCCGGATCGAACCGTCTTTGGTGGAGATTTCGTAAGAGCCGCCCGGGGCGAACGATCCGTCGACTTTGACCGAACCGTCGTCGGTATGCAGCTCGGCGCGCGCCCGCGCGCCGGAGATCGCAATGTCGCGCGCTTCGATACGGCCGTCGGACGTCCGTGCGTCGAGGGTGGTTACGGCGACGTCGCTCAGCGAAAGATGGCCGTCGGCCGACTGCAGCGCGAGCGTATCGCCGCGTACGCGGGTGGCCGAAATCCATCCGTCGTCGCTGCGTCCGTCGACCGCGCCGCTCAGATCCGCGAGCGTAATGTGCCCGTCCTGAGAACGGACCGCGACGCCGCCGGCGATCCCGGAAACGTCGGCGCCCGAGCAACGGGCGATCGCGACGTGCGAGCCGGCCGGAACTTGGATTTCAACGCGTTGGTCGAACGATCCGAATATCAGATGAAAGCCGGAGCTTCCGTTATAATCGGATCGCGAAATCGAAACCCCGTCGACCGTGCGTTTGACGTCGAGCTGCGGAACGGATACGTGGTCGCCGAAAATCGCCCCGCTCGAGCTCGTGAGATCTTTGACGTGCACGAGCCCGTCGTTCGAGGCAGCTACGACGACGCGCGATTCCGGATCGTCGACCGCGATGCGCGGCGACTGCCCGGCTTCGATCGGGGCTACCGCTTTAGCCGCAAAACCGGCACGGTGGCCGCCGGCCGCGAATACCGGACCGTGAAAACCGCCAACCCTCCCGCCGCCGATGGCGTAGAGAGCGATGCCGACGATCACGATTTCGGCGGCTACCAGCATGCCGACGATCGAAGCGCGTGACATTTAGATCCGCGGGCCCCAGCCCGTGAAGGTAGGGCGCAGCGACTGGGCGGAGTTCCGTTCCGGACCGTGCACCGTGGGGCGCGCCGGCTCGGAAAGAGTGTAGTTCGGGATGTGTACCATGATTGGGTCGAGCCTCCATGTGGGTTTCTGCACTAGTTACGGCCGGCGGAACGACATGTTTCGAGCCCAACCGAACTCGTCCGGACGAAACATCCGCTCCGGCCGGGACGTAGGACGGATGTGTCGGTACTGGCGGAGGCCCCGCGCATCGAACGTCTGAGGGCCGGCCCGGAAGACGGCGAATTGGTGGCGATGACGCTCCGGGGCAACCCGGAGGCTTTTGCCGCGCTGGTGGAACGCTACGACCGCGCGGTCTACCACCTCGCCTACCGAACCCTGCACGACGTCGAAGACGCCCGCGATGCCACCCAAGAGGCATTCTTCAAGGCTTTTCGCAGCCTGCGCACGTTTAAGCCCGGAGCCAAGTTTTCCACCTGGATCTTCGCGATCGCCTACCACGCGTGCTGCGACCGATTGAACCGCCGCAAGCGTTATAGCAGTGAGGAACTGCCCGACCGGGCGGACGCGTCGGCCGGGCCCGAGCAGCAAGCGATCTCTCTGGACGAAGCCCAGAGGCTGCGGACGGCGATCGACTCGCTGCCCGAAAAGTACCGGACGGTCATCACCCTCTACCATCTGCAAGGCCGGCAATACGAAGAGATCGCCAAGGTGCTGGACCTTCCGATGGGTACGGTAAAGACGCATTTATTTCGCGCGAAGGAGCAGCTACGCAGGCTTCTCGGCGGAGCGGAGGTAACGGAATCATGATGGACCCAGACGCCCTCGACCGGGCACTGTTCGCGCTCCCACTGGAAGAGCCGCCCGCGGATTTGCGGGCCGCAATCTTGACGTCGACCGCCTTCCGCCCGGCCCCGCCGTTCTCGGTTTTCGAAGTCGCCGCGCTGGGTGCGCTGACGGCGGTCATCCTGTGGCTCGTCGTCTTGATCGCGATGGGCGGCGGCGGCCTGTTCCTCAACACGTTATCGGCGATCGCCGCGACGATCCAAAGCGCGCTGACGAACGTTGCCCTGCTGGCGTGGCTGACGGCCGGGGCGGCAACCGCCTTCTGGCTCTCGATTTTCACCGGATCGCAACCTTTTGCCGCGGTCGCCCAAAGGTTCGGGCGGAGGACCAGTCGATAAACCGGCTTCATGGAGAAACCGGCAACGCAACAGCGCAACCAGCCTTATAGAATCCTCGTCATCGAGGACGATGCGGCCATCAGCCGCGTGCTGCAGCTCGAGCTCGAACACGAGCGCTACGACGTCGACATCGCGCGCGACGGCCTCACCGGTCTGGAAAAAGCGCTCAAAGAGCCCGACCTGGTGATTCTCGATCTCATGATTCCGCGGATGGACGGGCTCGAAGTCTGCAAACGCATTCGCGCCAAGAGCACCGTGCCGATCATCATGCTCACGGCCCGCGACCGCGTTCCCGACCGCGTGGCCGGGCTCGATCTGGGCGCCGACGACTACGTCACCAAACCGTTTTCCACGCCGGAACTGCTCGCCCGCGTGCGGGCCCGGCTGCGCGAGCGTTCGCCGCAGTCCAACGTGATCGAGTATCGCGACGTCGTGATGGATCGCGATCGTCACGAGGTGCACCGCAGCGGCCGCCCGATCGTGCTGACGGCCAAGGAGTACGCGCTGCTCGAGTATCTGCTGCTGCATCGCAACAAAGTTCACACCCGCGACGAACTGTTCAACGGCGTTTGGGGAAGCGACTTTTTGGGCGACTCCAACCTGATCGACGTATACGTGCGGTATCTGCGCGGAAAGATCGACGACGGCTTCGACGATAAACTAATTACGACCGTCCGCGGCGTCGGTTACACCATCAAGGACTGATGCCCCGCCGCCCGTCCCAGGCCGAGCCGTGTCGCTAAAATGGCGGATCGCGCTGTGGTACGCTTCGCTGCTGATCGTCGTGCTGGTGGTGACCAGCAGCATCATCGCGTGGCGCTTTCAGAGCATTCTCTACGATCAAGCCAAAGCCAGCGTCGCCACGACGATGCGCGCGATCGTGCAATCCGCGCAGCAACCGACCCTTTCGTCCGAGGGAAACTCGTCGGGCAGCCTGCAGTTTCTCTTCAACAGCAGCAACTTGGCGAAC